>JANOUM010000707.1:0-3204 GCA_031416855.1 Rhodoferax sp.
TGGGGAGTTCATGCGCGCAGCCTCGGGTTCACCAGAAAATAGGCCACGTCCGCCAGCAGGTTGAGCAGGATGTAGGTGGTGGCGGTGACCAGCACCACGCCCTGCACCACCGCGTAGTCGCGATTGAACACCGAATCCACCACCAGCTTGCCGAAACCGGGAATGGTGAACACCTGTTCGGTCAGTACGGCCCCCGACAACAGCGTGCCCAGTTCCAGGGCGCCCAGCGTGATGATGGGCGTGAGTGCGTTGCGCAGCGCGTGCTTGAGCACCACCACGCGCTCGCTCAGGCCCTTGGCCCGGGCGGTGCGCACATAATCGGCGCCCAGCACCTGCAGCATGGAACTGCGGGTGTGGCGCATGAGCACGGCGGCAATCGCGTTGCCGAGCACGAAGGCCGGCATGATCATGGCGGCGAGGTTGGCCTTCAGGTCCACGAAGGGGCTCTCGTACCCCGACGCCGGCAGCCAGCCCAGATGCACCGAAAACAGCAGGATCATCAGTATGCCCAACCAGAAATTGGGGGTCGACAAGCCCCACAAGGCGAATACATTGGCGGCGTAGTCCCAGGCGGTGCCGCGGCCAACCGCCGACACCACGCCAGCCGGGATGCCAATGACCAGTGCGATGGCCATCGCCAACAGCGCCAATTCCACCGTGACGGGGAGTTTTTGCACGATCAGGTCGAGCACCGGCAACTGGGTGCGCACCGACTCGCCCAGGTCGCCGCGCAAAACTCCGCCAACCCAATAGATGTAACGCACCGGCAGTGGTTCATCGAGATGCAGCTTGGCGCGCAGGTAGGCCACCACGGCTGGGTCCTGGTCCTCACCCGCGAGGATCAGCGCCGGATCGCCGGGCAACAACTGCTGCAGGCTGAAGATCAGGATCGACACGAACACCAGCGTCGGGACGATAGTGAACAGACGCTTCACTAAAAATTCGAACATGCTGGCTGCAGAAGATGGATGCGATGCGAGCGCGGAGCCGAACCCGTATGGCCTGTCAATTCAGCTTCAGGCCTTGCACCCGCAGCAGCCCGTCCGGCACATTGCGCACGCCAGCGAGCTTGGCGGAATACGCCCATAGCTGGTTCACGTGGTAGAGGTAAATCACCGGGCGCTCCTTGATCACGCGCGCAGCGATCTGTTCGAACACCTTCTGGCGCTCCGCCACATTGGGCAGGGTGCGCGACCGGTTGAGCAACTCGTCGGTCTCGGGGGAGCAATAACCGGCGTAATTCAAGGGCTGTTTGCAACCGTGGAAGCTGTACAGGTTGCCATCCGGGTCCGCGCGACCGCTCCAGGCCAGCACATAGGCGTCGAAATCACCCTTGTCGGCCATGTTGAGCGAGGTCGCGAATTCGGTCGACTGGATCTTCACATCGAAACCCGCGTCGCGGCTCATTGCCTGCACCACCAGAGCCAGCCGCTGCGCCTCGGCGGTGGTGGCCGTCATCAGCGTGAAGCTCGGATTGGTGACGCCGGCTTCCTTGAGGAGCGCCCGCGCGCGCTCCACGTTGCGCTTGGGGATCGGCATGTTCTTGGCATAGTACGTATTGCCTGGGGAGACCCACTGGTTGCCGATCAGGGCCTCGTTGTCCATCACCACCTGCGCCAGCCCCTGGCGGTCGATCGACAGCTCGAACGCCTCGCGCACCCGGGCATCCTTGCCCAGGGGATTTTTCTGCGCCTGCTCGCTCTTGCCGATGTTGATGGTGATGCCCTGGTAGCCGATACCGGTGATGCTGGAGGTCTTGAGCTTTTTGTCCTTCTTGATACCCTCGATGTCGCTGGAGGCGACACGTTCGATGAAATCGAACTGTCCCGAACGCAGGTTGGCCAGGCGGGCGGTGGGGTCGACGATGGGGGTGTAGGTGACCTTGTCGAAGTTGATGGCCGACTTGTTCCAGTAACCCGCGTACTTCTCGAACACCATGCGGTCCTGCGCCACGCGCTCGACAAACTTGTACGGCCCGGAACAGACCGGCTTGGTGCCGAAGTTGGCACCGCCCGCCACGGCTGCCTTGGGCGACACCATCATGCCAGCCCGGTCCGCCAGCGCCGCCAACAGCGGCGTGAATGGCGCCGCCAGATTCAACCGCACCGTCGAGGCGTCGACCACGTCGACCGTGTTGACCGGGCGCAGCTCACCACTGCGGTTGGAGCCGGGCATGGTCTTGTGGCGTTCGAGGTTGAACTTGACCGCTGCGGCGTCCATCTTCTCGCCGTCGTGAAAGGTCACGTCGGTGCGCAAGTTGATGGTGAGCGTCTTGCTGTCGGCAGACCACTGGTAGCCGGTTGCCAGTTGCGGAACGATGTTGAGCTTTTCGTCGATGTCGAACAACTTGTCGCACAAGGAGGCAAACACGATGCGCCCGACAAAGGTGCGCGCAAGGGTCGGATCCAGGATGTCCGGGTCTTCGGCCAGGCCGATGCGAAGGTTCTGCGCCTGCAGGGAAAACGGGGCAGCCGCCAGCACCAGGGCCGCAAGGCAGGAACGAAGGATAAGTTTCATGGCAAGACGCTCCAGGGTGAAACAAAAAAAGAACAAGTGAAAATGAAAGCGGAAATCGTCACCGGCATTATGCGACTGCGTTGTGGGCCACGAAGGCCGACTGCAGGCGCGCCAGCCGCAGGCTGGCGGCCGAATCAGGGGCGGCAGATCGCAAACCCCCGGGCGCGGGCAACTCGCGCCAGAAGTGGCAGGCCACCGCGTGGCCGCCATCGTGCTCCAATGCGGGCGCCTGCTGCGCGCACAGCGGCCGTGCATGCGGGCAGCGGGTGTGAAAGTGGCAGCCGCTCGGCGGGTTGACCGGGCTCGGCACGTCGCCCGGCAACAGCAGCTTGTGGCGATCCAGGCCAGGCTCGGGCAGCGGGATGGCCGACAGCAGCGCCTGGGTGTAAGGGTGGCGCGGCGCGGCAAACAGGCTGCGCTTGTCGGTGATCTCGACGATGCGGCCCAGGTACATCACGGCGATGCGGGTTGCGATGTGTTTCACCACGGCCAGGTCATGCGCGATGAAGATATAGGCCAGGCCGAACTTCTGCTGCAGGTCCTGCCGCAGGTTGACCACCTGCGCCTGCACCGACACGTCGAGCGCGGACACCGCCTCGTCGCACACGATCAGGCGCGGCTCCACCGCCAAGGCCCGGGCGATGCCGATGCGCTGGCGCTGGCCGCCCGAGAACTCGTGCGGGTAGC
>JANOUM010000708.1:0-10272 GCA_031416855.1 Rhodoferax sp.
GCCGGCCGTCCGTCGCCGGTTGCCGCCAGGGCACTGGGGCCTACCCCAAAAGCGTGACGACACCCACCGCGTAGCTGCCTAGGATGGACCCAGGTCGATACGCATGGATGCCACTGTCGACCGTCACGACGAAAGGACAGCACCTCGATGCCCCTGTCATCTGCCCCCACCAGCGCACCGATGTCGGACGCAAACCCGCCCGACGTTCCTCCGGCGGTGGTGGCCCCCGCGTTGCAGGCACTGTGCACCGTTGCCAGGCTGCACCAGATTGCCGCAGATCCCGCCACCCTGGCTCACCAGCTCGGGTTGCAGCCCGATGCCGCGGTGACCTGCGACGAACTGCTGCAGGCCGCCGGGCATCTTGGCCTGCAGGCCAAGCGGGTGCGCACATGCGAGGCCAGGCTGACCTCGACACCACTGCCGGCATTGGCACTGATGCGCCAGCCAGCCAGCGACGCGCCAGCCCCCGCACCCGGCACAGTGCGGGTCGTCGTGCTGGCCCAGTGCGACGGCCAGCGGGTGCTGTACCAGGATCCGCACCATCCGGATGGCAGCCGCCCGACCATTGAACCGCTGGCCGGCTTTGCACAACGATGGAGCGGCGAACTGATCCTGGTAACGACGCGCGCCAGCGAGGCGGGCCACAACTCGCACTTTGACTTCACCTGGTTCATACCCAGCCTGGTGAAGTACCGCTGGTTGCTGGGCGAGGTGTTGCTGGTGTCGTTCGTGCTGCAATTGCTGGCCCTTGTCAGTCCGCTGTTCTTCCAGGTGGTGATGGACAAGGTGCTGGTGCACCGCGGACTGACCACACTCGATGTGCTGATCAGCGGCCTGGTGGTGGTGGTGGTGTTCGAAAGCCTGCTCTCGACGCTGCGCACCTACTTGCTGAGCCACACCACCAGCCGGATCGACGTCGAACTCGGCGCCAGGCTGTTCCGGCACCTGGTTCGGCTGCCGCTGGCCTACTTCCAGGCCCGGCGTGTGGGGGATTCGGTGGCGCGCGTGCACGAACTCGAGAACATCCGCGCTTTCCTGACCGGCAATGCCCTCACGGTACTGCTGGACATGTTCTTCTCGGTGGTCTTCGTGGCCGTGATGCTGCTGTACAGCGTTCCTCTTACGCTGGTAGTGCTGGCCAGCTTGCCGCTGTATGCCGGCCTCAGCCTGGCCGTCGTGCCGGTGCTGCGCCGCCGGCTGGACGCCAAGTTCGCCCGTGGCGCCGAAAACCAGGCCATGCTGGTCGAGACCATCACCGGCATCCAGACCATCAAGGCCGGCGCGCTGGAGCCCGCGTTCGGCAAGCGCTGGGACCAGCAACTCGCGGCCTACGTCAGCGCCAGCCTGCGCACCCAGAACCTCGCTGCGGTGGCGCACGAAGCAATTCAACTGATCGGCAAGCTGGTCCACGCGGCCACCTTGTGGTGGGGCGCGCACCTGGTGATGGACAACCAGCTCAGCGTGGGCCAGTTCGTCGCCTTCACTATGTTCGCACAGCGGGTGACGCAACCGATTCTGCGCATGGCGCAGCTGTGGACCGACTTCCAGCAGACCGGCATCTCGGTGGCGCGCCTCGGTGACATCCTGGACACGCGCACCGAGGCCCCACCTGCCAGCGCGGCCCAGTTGCCACCACTGCGGGGCCGGATCACGCTGGACGCGGTGCGTTTTCGCTACCGTCCGGAGGCCGCGCCGGTGCTCGACGGTTTCAGCCTGGACATGGATCCCGGCGAGGTGGTCGGCATCGTCGGGCGCTCCGGCTCGGGCAAAAGCACGCTGGCCAAACTGGTGCAGCGCTTGTATACCCCCGAGCACGGACGGGTGATGGTGGACGGCATCGACATCAGCCTGATCGATGCGGCGCAGCTACGCCGCCAGATCGGCGTGGTGTTGCAGGACAATTTGCTGTTCAACCGCAGCGTGCGCGAAAACATCGCCATCACTGACCCCGCCGCCCCGCTCGAATCGGTGATCCGGGTCGCCCGCCTGGCCGGAGCGCACGATTTTGTCAGCGAACTGCCCGAGGGCTACGACACCCAGGTCGGCGAACAGGGCAACACATTGAGCGGTGGCCAGCGCCAGCGCATCGCGATCGCCCGCGCGTTGTTCACCAACCCGCGCATCCTGATCCTGGACGAAGCGACCAGTGCGCTGGACTACGAGAGCGAAGCCGTCATCCAGCGCAACATGGCGCAAATCTGCCAGGGTCGCACCGTACTCATCATCGCGCACCGGTTGAGCGCCGTGCGGCGCGCCCGGCGCATTGTCGTGATCGACCGGGGCCGCATCGTCGAGGCGGGATCCCATGCTGTACTGGTCGACCTCCCGCAGGGCCTGTATGCGCATTTGTGGCGGATGCAGGACGGCGCAACCACCACCCATCCACCGGAACTTGCCGTATGACTACCTCCGTCCATTCCATGCCGACCCTTGCCAGCCGCTACCGCGCTGTGCTGTCCCAGGCCTGGGCGCGGCGCGCGCAGCTGACGGGTCCCGCATTGCGGGCCGACGAGGCGGCTTTCCTGCCCGCGGCTCTGAGCTTGCAACACACGCCAGTGCATCCGGCGCCCCGGCGCACCGCGTGGGCGGTGATGACCTTGCTCGGCGTCGCACTTACCTGGGCCTGTGTCGGCTCGGTCGATATCGTCGCCGTGGCGCCAGGGCGCATCATCCTCCAGGACCGAAACAAGCTGATACAACCGCTCGAGCGCAGCGTGGTCCGCCGGATACTCGTGCGCGACGGTGACCATGTCCAGGCGGGTCAACCGCTGGTCGAGCTCGACCCCACCGGCGCACAGGCCGACCGGTCGAATGTGCAGGAGCAAATCAAGTCGGCGCAGTCCGACACGCTGCGCGCGGCCGCTTTGCTGCAGGCGCTGCATGACCCGGATCGGCTGGCGTCAACGCCGCCGGCACTGGCCGTCCCGATCACCTGGAGCGACACCGAGCGCCGTGCCGCCCGCTTGCTCCTGAGCGCCGAGTGGAACGACATCACCGCGCGACTGGCCCGTTTCGCGGCCGAAATGCAACGCCGCCTGGCCGAGATCGCCACAGTCCGGGAAATGGTGGCCAAGCTGGAGGCCACGGTGCCACTGCTGCGCCAGCGCGAGGACGATTTCAAGGCCTTGTCTTCCCAGGGCTTCGTAGCCAGCCACGCCGGCCAGGACCGCACACGCGAGCGCATCGAACTCGAGCGCGACCTCCTCACGCAACGCGCCCGCCTGCACGAAGCCCAGTCTGCGCGCCAAGAGAGCGAGCACAACCGCACCGGCTACCTCGCCGAGACCCTTCGCAGCCTGTTCGAGCGGGAGGCCCAGTCACGGCTAAAGCTGCAGCAGGCCACACAGGAACACGCCAAGGCCAGCCAGCGCGAGGCACTCACCACGTTGAGGGCACCGGTCACCGGCACAGTGCAGCAGCTATCGGCCCACACGCCGGGCGGCGTCGCGACCGAAGCGCAGGTGTTGATGGTGATCGTGCCCGACGCCACGGCGGGGGAACCACTGGTGGCGGAAGTGATGCTCGACAACAAGGACATCGGCTTTGTCAATGCGGGGCAAGGCGCGGAGATCAAGCTCGAGACCTTTCCTTTCACCCGCTACGGCACTGTCAGCGCGCGGGTGCATCTGGTAACCGCCGACGCGGTGCAGGACGACAAACGCGGCGCCATCTTCCCGATCCGGTTGCAACTCGATAGCGACACGCTCCAGATTGACGGCAAGCCGACGCGCCTGGTACCGGGCATGAACCTGAGCGCCGAAATCAGGACTGGCAAGCGCCTGGTGATCGACTACCTGCTCAGCCCGGTACAGCGGGCCCGAGCGGAAAGCCTGCGCGAGCGTTGAGTGGCATCTGCCGCAGGCGCTGCAGCGCGACACCGCAGACGTTGCGCAGCCGGTCGCCGGCAGTGCCCCGCAGCTACCGGGCCTTCAGTGACCGCGCCGCCAGCCACAACGACAGCAGCACAACGGCGACAAAACACAGGAAGGACCAGTTCGCGATCGAGCCGCCGAGGAAGGTCCAGTCGACCTTGCTGCAATCGCCGCCGCCCTTGAATATCATGGGAATGGCGCGTTGCAGCGGAAAGCTCTCGATCATTCCGTAAAAGTCGCGTCCGCACGAGACTGTCTCGGGCGGGTACCACTGCAACCAGCTTTGGCGCGCTGCCACGAAGGCGCCGAAACCGGCGATCACCAACAGCAGGGCCGCACCACCGAGATGCGCCATGCGTCCGCGCATCGCCGCCGTCAGACCGGCAGACAAACCAAGCAGGGTCAGCGCGTAGCGCTGCACGATGCACATCGGGCAGGGCTCCAGACCCACCACATGCTGCAGGTACATGCCATACGCCAACAATGCAAAACTGACGCCACAAATTGCCAGCAGGACCTGGCGCACACTCATACGAGACAACATCGCAACTCCGTAATCGAATCAGGCAGATTGGACACCAGAACGGCGAAGTGGTTTCCAAAAGCGGCGACAATTTGCGCCATGACAGCATCTCTCTGACACAAGGACACATCTCATGGCACGTATGGTTCAATGCATCAAGATGGGCAAGCAGGCCGACGGTCTGGACTTCCCTCCCTACCCGGGCGACCTGGGCAAGCGGATCTGGTCCGAAGTGAGCAAGGAGGCATGGGCCGGCTGGCTCAAGCACCAGACCATGCTGGTCAACGAAAACCGGCTCAACCTGGCCGATGCACGTGCGCGGCAGTACCTGGCGCGCCAGATGGAGGCCCACTTTTTCGGCGGTGGTGCCGATGCCGCACAGGGCTACGTGCCGCCAAGCGCCTGATTCGGCCTGATCCGGACATCCCATGCCAGCCTGGTGCGACAGCAGGGCCTGGCGTGTGCTGGACACGGACTTCTCCGACGGCTCACGGTTTTTGGCCCACTGGGCTGCGTGGCACACCGACAGCCATGTGGGCCAGGTGCTGCATTACGTCGCAATTGCCGGCCGCATGCCGGATGCCGCCTCGCTGGCGACAGGCCTGCAGGCATGCAGCCCCCTGGCGTCCCAAGCCTCGGAGTTGGTGTGCCTGTGGCGGGGCCGGGAGGCAGGTTTTCACCGGTTCGAACTGTCGACGGGCCGTGTCCTGCTGACACTGTGCGTGGGTGCCCTGCCGTCGATGCTGCGCGAACAGCAATTCATGGCCGACGCCATCGTGCTGGATGCGTCCAGCGAAACCAACGTATGGGACCGTTGGAGTCTCAGGTCGCTCACCCGCCTGTGCCGGCGCGGCACCCGGCTGCAGATTCTCGGCATGTCGTCCCATCTTCGGGACATACTCTGCGAGGCGGGTGTGGTGCTGGACGACGCCCCAGATTGCGTTGGCCATTACGGGCGCTTCGACCCCCGCTGGGAGCCCCGCGACAGTCGGCACCGCTGGCGCAACGCTCCTCCAGCCCCCGCTCACTGCGCCATCGTGGGCGCCGGTCTGGCCGGTGCAACCACCGCAGCATCGCTCGCCCGCCGTGGCTGGCAAGTCACTGTGCTGGACACATCACCAACGCCCGCAGCTGGCGCGTCCGGCCTGCCGGTCGCGCTGCTGGTGCCACAAGCTTCGCGCGACGACAACAGCCGTTCGCGCCTGTCGCGCGCGGGCGTGCAACTCACGCGCCAATGGTGCGCGGCGCTGCTGTGCCAGGATGAAGATTGGGCGCCTTCGGGTGTACGCCAGCTGTTTCCGGACGAGCCGCGCACCGAGCCGGTCTGGCATGAATCCGGCGCATGGATCAAACCGGCGCGGCTGGTACAGGCGTGCCTGGACCGGCCTGGTGTGCGCTTTGCTGGTGGCTGCACCGTGCACGGCGCAGTCCGCTACCCGGACAACTGGGCCTTGCTGGATGCCTCCGGCAATGAGCTGGTGCGCGCGACCCACCTGGTGCTGGCAGCGGCCGATGGCACGCTGCCGCTCCTGCAACGCCTGCGTCGTGCAGACGGCGGCGAACTCCCTGGCCTGCAGCGGCTCCGGCCCTTGCAGTCGGTGGGCGGCCAGATCTCGTGGGGAATGCAGTCGGACGACGAAGCGCCCCACTTCCCCGATACACCGATCAATGGCCGCGGGCACTTCCTGGCCCATGTGCCGATGGACGGTCGGCGGGCGTGGTTTCTGGGCGCAAGTTATGAGACGGCGGCCGCGCCGCGCCAGAACGACGCCGCCAGCCACCGGGAGAACTGGCAACGCCTGGCGCAGCTTTCGCCCTCCGCCGCACAGGTACTTGCCAGGCGCTTCGAGAACGGTGAGGTGCGCGCCTGGCACGGCACACGCTGCACCACTCCCGATCGCCTGCCGGCCGTCGGGCCAGTGCAAGCAATCGCATCGCCCAGCACCTGGATCAGCGCAGGCATGGGGTCGCGCGGGCTGACCTACGCCGTGTTGTGCGCCGAACTGCTTGCCGCGCAACTCGGTGCCGAGCCGCTGCCGGTGGAGGCGCGCCTGGCCCGGCTGCTGGCCGCAAGCCGCCTTGGCCCGTCAGACCATTTGTAGGACGCGAAAGACGTGGCCGGGATCGTAGGGCTTGTTGATGACAGCCCGGCAACCGGCGCGCTCGGCACGCTCATGCATCTCCCAGGCGTTGCTGGCGGTGATCACCAACACGCTGCCGATCGGCGGGTCGGTGGCCACCAGGCGCTCCACCAGAGCCCAGGGCTCGTCGGGCATGTCGACGTTGACGATGACGATGTCGTAATGGCGTTCACGCACCTTGGCGGTCGCCAGGGCCACCGTGTCGGCCTCGTCGATCTCGATCAGCCCCGCCAGCGACAGGCGGGCGCGCAAATACAGGCGGTCGTCGCGCGAGGGCTCCACCAGCAGAGTCTGGCGCACGCCCGGCGGGACTGACGCCGGGCTCACACCTTCCATGCCGATGTCGATATCGACCGAAGCGGAGGCAAACAGCTGGTCCATGGCGTGGATCACGGCGGTCCAGTTGACGGGCCGTGCAAACACACGCCACGCATTCTTGGGCGCGACGTTGCCGACGCAGATCAGCTTGAGGTTGGGGTTCAGGGTGGGCGAAGCCAGGGCCAAACCAGCTTCGTAGCTTTCGACATCGATCAGCGCAACATGCGGCATCACCGGCGCGTCGGGTGTCCACAACGCGTAGGTGGTCAGGCGCTCCATCGACAGGCGGAACAGGGTGTTCAGGGCATGCCGCTCCACATCGCGAAACCCCACCACTTTGACAAATACCGTGGATCCCATGCTTGCCACTGTTCCTTTATGCCGTCATCGGTACGGAATTATCGCCGCCGCCATGCCGCTGTAGACCATAATTCGGCGACGTTTTTACCAATGGGTCAAATTGACTTTTTAATTTAACCATGATTCTTGTCGCCGGTTCGGCCAATCTCGACTTTGTTGTGCAGGCGTCGCACATTCCCGCCCCGGGAGAAACCGTACTCGGCCACTCCTTCAGGACCTACCCGGGTGGCAAGGGCGCCAATCAGGCGGTCGCATGCGCCCGTGCTGCAGGCGCCAGGACCCACATGCTGCTGGCGTTGGGGGCGGACCCCCACGCCGCGCCCCTGGAGGCGTCATTGCGCGACGCCGGCGTGCAGATGCATATCGTGCGCACGCCCGATCAAGCCACCGGCACCGCCTTCATCTGCGTCGCGGACGACGCCGAAAACGCCATCACCGTCGCCCCTGGCGCCAATCTCGCACTTGCGCCAGGGCACCTTCCGCCGCTGCAGGGATTCAGCCACCTGTTGCTGCAGCTTGAAACACCGCTCGCCTCGGTCACGGCCTATGCGGCGGCGGCGCGCGATGCCGGTGTGCAGGTGGTGCTGAACGCCGCGCCGGCGCAGACGCTGCCGCACGAACTGCTCTCCCTGGTCGATCTGCTGGTGGTCAACCAGGGCGAATTGGCACTGGTGTCCGGGTGCCGGGGAAGCGTTGCTGAATGCCTGAAGCATGTCGGCGTCGCCACTGTCGTGGTGACGCTGGGCAGCCACGGATGTTGCGCGCGCACCAGCGCCGAAACGTTGGTGCAGTGCGCATTCCCGGTCACGCCGGTCGACACCACCGGTGCCGGGGACACGTTTTGTGGCGTGCTTGTGGCCGCACTCGGGCGCGGTGAAACCTTGCCCGGCGCGATGCGCCAGGCCAGTGCCGCCGGTGCGCTTGCCTGCACTCAACCAGGCGCCCAATCGAGCATCCCCACCCATGCGGCGGTTGCGGAACTGCTTCGAACAAGCCAGGAGAACACAGCCGAGCAACAGGCTGCCCTGCGCGTATTTTGCGGCCTGCAGTGAGCCGCCACCCCACGAACCCGAACCCACGATCCATGCCACACCCCCCCAGAACCAAGGTCATCTACGACACCGATCCCGGCGTGGACGACGCCATGGCGCTCTACTTCGCGCTGGCGCATCCCGCCATCGAGGTGGTCGGCATCACCACCACGTTTGGCAACGTCACGGTGGAACAGGCCGCCACCAATGCGATGTACCTTGCTGCCTTGGCGGGGCGCGACATCACAGTCACCAAGGGAGTCGCCACGCCCTCGCACAAGGCGCCTGAAATACCCCCTGCCCATATCCACGGCGCGGACGGGCTGGGCAACCTGGGAGCGCGGCGCAAACTCGACACGCAGGTCGACCCGCGCGCCTCGGCGCAATTCATCGTCGACCTGGCGCGGGCGCATCCGGGCGAGATCACACTGGTGGCGGTCGGTCCGCTGGGCAACCTGAGCCTGGCCTTGCTGATTGAGCCGCAGTTGCCGACCCTGTTGCGCGAGGTGATCGTGATGGGCGGAACCGTTGCCGAACCGGGCAATGTGTCGCCGGTGGCCGAGGCCAATATCTGGAACGACCCGCATGCCGCGGACCGCGTGTTCACCGCCGGCTGGAAACTGACCATGGTCGGCCTGGACGTCACCCACCGCGTGGTGCTGCTGCTGTCGCTGTTCAAGAAGATCGCCGACAGGCACCGCCACCCGGCCACCGACACGCTGCACCGGGCGGTCGAGTTCTATGCACGCTTCTACAGCGGCTTGTACCAGCACATCGCCGCCACGCCGGGGTGTTTTGCGCACGACCTGCTGGCTTTCATCTACCTGGTCAACCCGGAACTGTTCGAGATCCAGACCAAGGTGGTGCGCGTGGCCACCGACGGACTGGCACAGGGCCAGACCATCGTGAACCAGCGCGACTTCATCGACTACCCGCATAGCGGCTGGGGCAAACACCTGCCGCGCACCCAGGTGTGCATGACCGTCGATGCGACGGCCTGTGTGCAACTGTTTGAAGACACCCTGATGGCCGACTGGCTGGCCGCCTGAGATGGACTTCCCGGTCATCGACTACCGCAGCTCGCGGGCCGCCGAGGATTTCTGCGCCAGCCTGGCGCAGACCGGCTTCGGTGTGCTTGCCCACCACCCACTTCAGCGTTCGCTGGTGCAGGGCATCTACACCGAGTGGCAGGCCTTCTTTGCGTCCGACGCCAAGCATCGCTACGCATTCGACCCGGTTCGTTATGACGGCTACTTTTCGCCCAAGGTATCGGAAACCGCCAAGGGCCATACCCAACGCGACCTGAAGGAGTTCTTTCACATCTACCCGTGGGGCCGATTCCCCCAGGAAGTATCGGACGCCGCGCGTCGCTACTATCAGGCAGGCAGCCTACTGGCCGGTGAATTGCTGCACTGGGTCGACGCGCATTCGCCCCCAGAGGTAAGGGCGCGTTACTCGCAGCCACTGCCGTCGATGATCGACGGGTGCCAGGACACGCTGCTGCGTGTGCTGCACTATCCGCCGTTGTCAGGCACGGAGGCGCCCGGCGCCGTCCGCGCGGCGGCGCATGGCGACATCAACCTGCTCACCCTGTTGCCGGCGGCCACCGAGCCGGGGCTGCAGGTGCTGCGCAGGGACGGCAGCTGGCAGGACATGCCGTGCGACTTCGGCCTGCTGATCGTCAATATCGGCGACATGCTGCAGGAGGCATCCGGTCACCACTATCCGTCCACTGTGCACCGCGTGCTGAACCCGACCGGTGATGCGGCGCGCAAATCGCGCATTTCACTGCCGTTGTTCCTGCATCCACGGCGCGAGATCGTGCTCTCCGAACGCTATACGGTGGGCAGCTATTTCGAAGAACGCATGCGCGAGCTCAAGCTCACCCCATAGGCGGTCAGGCGCCCGCCAACCTGGCTCCACTGCTTGGCCGTCCATATGCCGAATGCGGCATAACAAAATCACAAAAGTGTAGTTTGCAATCTATTGGAGGACACCTACAGTGCGTGCACCGTCAAGCACATGGT
>JANOUM010000709.1:0-1569 GCA_031416855.1 Rhodoferax sp.
CGCCGCACCTTCTCGTTGCGCGCCCATGATGCGCCGGCACAGGTTGGTGATCGCGCCACGGTCGACTTCGAAGGCAAGATCGACGGCGAGTCCTTCGCTGGCGGCAAGGCGCAGGACTTCCAGTTCATCCTCGGCGACGGCAAAATGCTGAAGGAGTTCGAGGATGCCACCGCGGGCATGAAGATCGGCGAAAGCAAGACCTTTCAGCTGGCGTTTCCCGCCGATTACCACGGCAAGGACGTAGCCGGCAAGGCCGCCGACTTCATGGTGTCGGTGAAACGGATCGAATCCGCCCATCTGCCCGAGGTAGACGCGGCCCTTGCAAAATCGCTCGGTATTGCAGACGCAAGCGTCGACGGACTGCGCGCAGACATCCGCAAAAACCTGGAGCGCGAGGTGAAGTTCCGCCTGCTGTCACGCAACAAGCAGGCCGCGATGGACGCATTGGTGTCCAAGGCCGAGCTCGACCTGCCCAACGCAAGCGTGCAATCCGAACTGGAGCGCATGATCGGGAGCGCACGGGCCGATCTGAAGCAGCGCGGCGTCAAGGATGCCGACAAGGCTCCGATACCGGAAGACGTGTTTCGCCCGCAAGCCGAGCGCCGTGTGCGCTTGGGCCTGGTCGTTGCCGAACTCGTGCGGGCCAACAGCCTGCACGCCCGTCCGGAGCAGATCAAGGCGCATATCGACGAACTGGCGGCCAGCTACGAAAAGCCCTCGGATGTAGTGCGTTGGTACTACGGCGACAACAAGCGCATGGCCGAGGTGGAGTCGATCGTGATCGAAAACAACGTCACGGAATACGTGCTTGGCAAGGTCAAGGTCACGCCGAAGACGGTCGACTTCGACGAACTGATGGCACAGAGTTGACCGGCAACAGCTACAGTGATGCTTTGCAGAGGCAGCTTGCAGTTCGGGTTTGCGGCCGCATTTGCAGGGAAGCGGCGCGCAGGGCGCCGCAGTTTAACCGTTGGAAACCAGCATGAATTTTCATAACAGTGCGTATGAAACGCAGGGCTTGGGCATGGTGCCCATGGTCATCGAGCAATCCGGTCGCGGCGAACGTTCGTATGACATCTACTCGCGCTTGCTCAAAGAGCGGGTGATCTTCCTGGTGGGTCCGGTCAATGACCAGACCGCCAACCTGGTGGTGGCCCAGTTGTTGTTCCTGGAGAGTGAGAACCCCGACAAGGACATCTCTTTCTATATCAATTCGCCGGGTGGCTCCGTCTCGGCCGGCATGGCGATTTTCGACACCATGAACTTCATCAAGTCGGATGTGTCGACGCTGTGCACCGGGTTTGCCGCCAGCATGGGCGCTTTCCTGATGGCCGCCGGCGCCAAGGGCAAGCGATTTTCGCTGCCCAATTCCAAGATCATGATCCACCAGCCGTCTGGCGGCAGCCAGGGCCAGGCGACAGAGATCGAGATCCAGGCACGGGAAATCATCAAGACACGTGAGCAGCTCAACAAGATTCTTGCCGCCTGCACGGGCCAGCCGCTGGAGCGCATCGAGCGCGACACTGAGCGCGACTATTACATGTCCGCCCAAGAGGCCAAGGAGTATGG
>JANOUM010000710.1:0-4060 GCA_031416855.1 Rhodoferax sp.
CGTGTGATCCAGGTCGAAAAAAACCAGGCCGGGTTTCATGCCAGGACCGCCGCCCTGCGGGTTTCGGTGCGAGCCCTTTCGGGCGGCCCTGCGGGGTTCATGGGTGTACTTTCGCGCTGCGCATTGCGGTATTTGTCCTTGAGGCGGCCCGGCGTGCTTATGCCTTGCGCAGGTGCCAGGCCTTGGGCCGGGTGAAGGTCTGGATGCCGTAGGTCGACAGGGTCAGGCCGATGCCGGAATCGCCGACACCGCTCCAGGGCAGGCGCGGGCTCAGGCGGTCACAGCAGTTCCAGTACACCGTGCCGGCGTGCACCTGCGACAACACACTGCGTGCGCGCGCTTCGTCGGGGGTGTAGGCACCTGCTGTCAGGCCGTATCGGGTGTCGTTCATCAGGCGCACGGCCTCGGCATCGCCCGACACCTTCTGGATGCCGACGATCGGACCGAAACTCTCCTCGCGCATCACCTCCATCGTATGGTTGGTGTCGGCGATCACCGTAGGCGCAAAGGCGTTGCCCGGGCCGGGCAGGCGCGCGCCACCGCACAACACGCGCGCGCCTTTGGCCCGGGCGTCATTCACCTGTGCCTCGAGCACGGCGAGCTGGGGCTTGCGCGTGATGGCTCCGATGTAGGTGTCGTCCAGGGCCGGGTCGCCGACCTTGAAGCCCTGCACGGTGTCGACGAACGCGGCCAGGAACCGCTCGTAGATCTTCTCGTGCACATACACCCGCTCGACCGAGCAGCAGCCTTGGCCGGTGTTGTACATCGCGCCGTCGGCCAGCGACTCGGCGGCGGCCTTCGGGTCGGCGTCCTCGCAGACGTAGGTCGGGTCCTTGCCGCCGAGCTCCAGCTGCAGCTTCACCAGGCGCGGCCCCACAGCCTGCGCGATTCGGGCTCCGGTAGCGTGCGACCCGGTGAAGAACAGGCCGTCGATGTCCTGTGACTGCAGCGCGGCGCCGACATCGCCCGCGCCCACGATCAGAACGAAGATGTCCTCGGGCACACCGGCGGCATGCATCAGCCGGGCAATCGCCTGCCCGGTCAGGACGGCGTACTCGGAGGGCTTGTACAGCACCGCGTTGCCCGTCAAAAGCGCCGGGATGAACACGTTGCCGCCGACGAACCAGGGGTAGTTCCAGGCCGAGATGTTGGCGACCACGCCCAGCGCGATGTGCTCGATCTGCTCGGTCATGCCGGCATCCTGGAACACCGTCTCGGTGCTGGTGGAGGGTGCCGCCTGCTCCAGGAAGAAGTCGATGCGCGGCAGCAGACCGTTGATTTCGCTGCGCGCCATCGTGATCGGTTTGCCGGTCTCGGCGGTCGTCACGGCGGCCAGGGCGCCGACCTCGGCCACGAGCGCCGCACGGAAGCGCTGGATGCAGGCGGCGCGCTCGGCCATGGGCAAGGCTGCCCAAGCCGGTTGCGCGGCGCGGGCCGCAGCGGTCTTGGCGGCTACCGAAGCGGTATCGTCGGCGTCGACCCGGGTGATCAGGGTGCCGGTGGCGGGGTTGTGGATGGCGAGTTGTGTCATGGTGTAGCGGCGGTTCGTGCGGCGCGCGCCGCGTTCAGGAAATCCTGCAGGATGGGGCCGTCGTCGAGCGTGCCGAGTCCGGGTTGGTGGAATTCGGGGTGCCATTGCACCGCCGCAACCCAGGCGGTGCCGGTGTGTCGGATTGCTTCGACCATGCCGTCCACCGGGCAACGCGCTTCGACCACGAAGTTGTCGGCCAGGTCTTTCACGCTCTGGTGGTGCACGCTGTTGACCTTGCGACTGCGCTGGTCGGCCAGCACTGCGCCCAGGCGGCTGCCGGGATCGACGTCGACCTCGTGGAAATGGAGGTCGTACACCGCTGCATCACGGTGCACCAAGGCCTGCGGGCGCTGGGTCGGGATGTCCTGGTACAGCGTGCCGCCAAATGCCACGTTGATCAGTTGCAGGCCGCGACAGATGCCGAACACCGGTTTGCCGGCGTTCGCGAAAGCGCGTACCAGGGCGATCTCGTAGTCGTCGCGGTTGCGGTCGCCGCTCCAACGCTCCTGCAGCGGCGTTTCGCCGTAACTACCGGGCCATACATCTGCGCCCCCATGCAGCACCAGACCGTCGAGCCATAACGCGTAGTCATCGAAACCCACATCGCCGCGGGCTGTCTCGCCGGTGGGCGAGGGGACCATCACCGGCAACGCGCCACCGGACATGATCCAGTGCGGTACCGACTGCTCCACGTATTGCAGTGTCTTGATGGCAAACGCGGCGCGCGCCGGGTCTGGATACAGGAAGCAGGCGCTGACGCCGATCTTCAGGCGGTCTGGCGGGGCGGAGGCCATCTACATCGCCGCCTTGAACAGGGCTTCAAAATCCGCCGCTGTGCAGGGCCGCGGGTTGGTCTGGTGGCACATATCGGCGCTGGCGATCTGCACCAGGCGTGGCAGGTGTTCGGCCTTCACGCCATGCGCCGCCAGGCCACCGGCGATGCCCACGCTGGCTTTGAGCACGCGCAACCAGGGCACGAACGCCTTGCCGCCACCGGCCACACTACACACATGCGCGAGTTCGTCAAACTTCTTCGGTGCTGCGGCATAGTTCCAGTCCATCACGGTGTCGATCATCAGCGCGTTGGCCAGGCCGTGGTGCAGGTCGCACACCGCACCCAGCGCATGGGCGCAGGAGTGCACCGCACCGAGGTCCTTCTGGAACGCGATGGCGCCCATCATCGACGACATCATCATGTCGGAGCGGGCCTGCAGGTTGTTCGGCTCCTTCACGGCGCTCAGCAGCGCGGCGGCGGCGATGCGGGTGCCTTCGAGCGCAATGCCGTCACACAACGGGTGGTAGGCCGGCGAGAGGTAACTCTCGATGTTGTGCGTGAGTGCGTCCATGCCGGTGGCGGCGGTGACGTGCGCCGGCAGGCCGAAGGTGAGTTCCGGGTCGGCGAAGACGGTTTTGGCCAGAATCTTGGCGCTGAACACGACGCGCTTGAGGTGGGTGTCGTTCTCGCTCACCACGCTGGAGCGGCCGACCTCGGAGCCGGTGCCGGACGTTGTGGGCAGGGCGACGAAATACGGCAACGCGTTGACGATGGGGCGCACCGTCGGATGGTCCCACACGTATTCCAGGATGTCGCCCTCGTGGGTGGCGGCCAGTCCGACGATCTTGGCCACGTCCAGCGCCGCACCCCCGCCGAAACCGATCACGCAGTCGGCCTGGTGGGCCTGGTAGGCCACCGCGCCCTCCATCACCTGGCTGCAGGTGGGGTTGCCGAACACGCCGGAAAACACGGCCACGTCCAGCCCTGCCAGATGGGTGCGGAACTCGGCCAGCACGGGCAACGCGCCCAGGGCCTTGTCGGTCACGATCAACGGGCGTTTGCAACCAAAGGCCAGCAGGTGCGGGCCGACGAGCTTGCGCGCGCCGGCACCAAACTGGATAGGGGTCGGGAAGGCAAAGGAGTGGATGCTCATTGTGGTGGTGGTGGTGGTGGTGGTGGTGCGGGTCGGGCGTCAGATGATTTCGAAATAGCGCTTCATTTCCCAGTCGGTCACGGCGTCGAGCCACTGGCGCCATTCCCAGTCGCGGGTGGCGGCAAAGTGATCGACAAAACCGTCGCCCAGCCAGTCGCGCGCAATCTCTGACTTCTGGAAGACGCGGGTGGTCTCGATCAGCGTGCGGGGCGCGCGCGGGATGTGCTCGGCGCCGACGTTGGTGCCCGTGATGGGGGGCGTGGTGAGCTTCAGGCCTTTCTCGACACCGTCCAGGCCGGCGGCGATGACCGCCGCCATCGCCAGGTAGGGGTTGACATCGGCGCCGGGGCAACGCGTCTCCAGCCGCGTCGCCTTGGGGCTGCCGGCGATGACGCGGAAACTCGCGGTGCGGTTGTCGATGCCCCAGGTCGGTTTGACCGGTGCCCAGAAGCCGTCCACGAGGCGCTTGTAGCTGTTGATGGTGGGCCAGATCATGGGCGCAAACTCCATCATGCAGGCCACCTGGCCGGCCAGGTAACTCTCGAACAGCTGGCTCATCTTGCGCGGGTTCTTGGCATCAAAGAACAGGTTGGTTTTGCCG
>JANOUM010000711.1:0-1811 GCA_031416855.1 Rhodoferax sp.
CAAGCCCGAGATCAAGGCGGCCGTTGAGTTAATGTTCAAAGTCGAGGTCAAAGGCGTTTCCGTGGTCAATACCAAGGGCAAGGCCAAGCGCTTCGGGAAGTCGTTCGGTCGCCGTGACAACATCCGCAAGGCCTATGTCACCCTCAAGCCCGGGCAGGAACTGAACCTTGGTGGGGAGGCTGCGTAACCATGGCTGTCATCAAAATGAAACCGACTTCACCGGGCCGCCGTGGCGTGGTGAAGATCTCCCGAGACCACCTGTACAAGGGTGACCCCTATGCGCCACTGCTCGAGCCACAATTCCAGCATGCCGGACGCAACAACAATGGTCACATCACGACGCGCCACAAGGGTGGTGGTCATAAGCACCATTACCGCGTGGTCGACTTCCGCCGGGCCAAGGATGGTATTCCGGCGAAGGTCGAGCGCATCGAATACGATCCGAACCGCTCGGCCCACTTGGCACTGGTCTGCTACGCCGACGGCGAGCGACGCTACATCATTGCTCCTCGAAGCCTGGAAGTCGGCGCAACCATCCTGAATGGCGCGGAAGCCCCGATTCGTGTTGGCAACACCCTGCCAATCCGTAACATCCCTGTGGGCTCCATCATCCACTGCATCGAACTGCAAGTGGGCAAAGGCGCTCAGATCGTCCGCTCGGCCGGCACCTCCGCGACCCTGCTGGCGCGTGAAGGAACCTACGCCCAGGTGCGTATGCGCTCTGGTGAGGTGCGCAAGATCCACATCGACTGTCGTGCAACGATCGGGCAGGTCGCCAACGAAGAGCACAGCCTGCGCCGCCTCGGCAAGGCCGGCGTGAAGCGCTGGATGGGCATCCGTCCAACTGTTCGCGGAGTTGTGATGAACCCGGTGGATCACCCCCACGGTGGCGGTGAAGGCAAGACTGGCGAAGGTCGCCATCCTGTCGATCCATGGGGTAATCTGACCAAGGGTTACCGGACCCGTAACAACAAGCGAACACAGGTGATGATCGTGTCGCGTCGCAAGAAGTAAGGGGCACGAACATGACACGCTCTCTCAAAAAGGGTCCTTTTGTCGACCACCACCTTGCGGCCAAGGCCGACAAGGCGGTCACCACCAAGGACAAGAAGCCAATCAAGACCTGGTCACGGCGTTCGATGGTCCTGCCGGAATTCATTGGCTTGACGATCGCCGTGCACAACGGCAAGCAGCACGTGCCGGTGTACATCACCGACCAGATGGTGGGCCACAAGCTGGGCGAATTTGCGCTGACGCGCACGTTCAAGGGCCATCCGGCTGACAAAAAAGTCGTGCGAAAGTAAGGCAACACCATGGAAACTAAAGCATCCCTGCGCGGCGTCCGCCTGTCGGTGGACAAAGGGCGTCTGGTCGCGGATCTGATCCGTGGCAAGAAGGTCGATCAGGCCCTGAACGTTTTGCAGTTCACCCAGAAGAAGGCGGCCGTGATCATCAAGAAGGTTCTTGAATCCGCCATTGCCAACGCCGAGCACAACGACGGTGCCGATATTGACGAACTGAAGGTCAAGACCATCTACGTCGAACAAGGCACGTCGCTCAAGCGCTTCACCGCCCGCGCCAAAGGCCGCGGCAACCAAATCAGAAAACCCACGTGCCATGTGTACGTGACGGTCGGTAACTGAAAAAGGCCTGGAAAACATGGGACAAAAAATCCACCCTACCGGCTTTCGGCTTTCCGTCAGCCGAAATTGGTCTTCCCGCTGGTACGCCAACGACCGAGATTTCGCAGGCATGTTGGCCGAAGACATCAAGGTCCGGGAATACCTCAAGGCCAAGCTCAAGAACGCATC
>JANOUM010000712.1:0-3285 GCA_031416855.1 Rhodoferax sp.
GATCGACCTGGGCCCGGAAGGGGGAGATGCCGGCGGCCGGGTGGTGGCTGCAGCCACACCGGAGGACGTGGTGGCGCTGGGCACCCACACCGGTGTGGCGCTGCGGGCGGTGCTGGCGCGGTAGAGGGCGTGACTGGACGGCATTTCGCTTCGCCGGTACGTCGGCTTGGCCACATCCCCGGTATCTCGCGGCCACTTGCGTATCGTGTTGCGAGACAGCCCAGTGGTCTTGGCTATCTCGTGCAGCGACTTCTTGTCGCGGGAATAAAGCCGTCTAACTTTGGCAAGAGCGGTTGAGTTCCTAGCATTTTGATCGTCAATAGATCAAAATGCTTGGATGAATTCTCCCGCGAGGCATGACCCCACTGGGCCGTTTGAGCGCTCGTTGCAGCAAATTGCCAGTGAACTTCTCGCGTTTTCTCCCGGCATCGTGTTGCTCGGGCCGCGTCAGGTCGGCAAAACCACACTGGCCCGGGCGATAGCCGCCAACACGCCAGGCGCCATCAGTCTGGACCTGCAACTGGCCGGCGACCGCGAGAAACTCAGCGCGGGCAGTGGCTTTTTGCAGGCCCACCGGGACCGCCTGGTGGTGCTTGACGAGGTGCAATATATCCCCGAGGTGTTTGCCCAGCTTCGCCCCGAGATCGATGCTCGGCGCCGACCAGGCCGATTTTTGCTGTTGGGGTCGGCATCTGGTCAGCTGTTGCGGCAGAGCTCCGAGTCACTGGCGGGTCGGGTAAGTTACCTGGAGCTCACCCCCTTGCAAATGCACGAGGTGGTCGACCCGAAGCTGGACCCGCAAACAACAATGGAGACACTGCAGAAGTTGTGGCTGCGTGGCGGATTCCCTGTCAGTTATTCGGCGCCAAGTGAGACCCTGTCGTTTTCATGGCGCACCGATTTTGTATCGACTTTTCTGAACCGCGATATGCGCGAGCTGGGGGTGAACCTGCCGACACAGACCATGCACCGGTTCTGGCGCATGGTGGCGCATTTGCATGGGCAACTGTTCAATGCGTCGTCCATAGCCGCTTCACTGGGCGGCATGTCCCACACCACCGTGGCACGGTATCTGGACGCTTTGGTGGACACCATGATGCTGCGTCGGCTGGAGCCCCATTTTGTGAACATCGGCAAGCGGCTGGTCAAGTCACCCAAAGTGTATGTGCGCGACACCGGGCTGTTGCATGCCTTGCTCAATGTGCCGGATGTGAGCAGCCTCATCGGCCACCCACAGGCCGGGCATTCATGGGAGGGCATGATGGTGGAGCATATTTGCGCCTTGGTGCCCAAGGGCGGCAGTGTCGGGTTTTACCGCACGGCTGCCGGGGCCGAGCTGGATGTGGTGGTGGAACTAGGCAACAAGAAGATCGGCTTCGAAATCAAGTTCTCCAGTGCACCCAAGCTCACCAAGGGATTCTGGCAGGCCTGCCAGGATGTCGGGGTAGCTCACGCCTATGTGCTTGCACCGGTGGCCCAGGGATGGCCGATGGTAGCCGGCGCCAGTCATACGGTAGATGTCATTGCCCCGACGCAACTGGCATGGGCATTGAGCCGGTGATGGGGCGTCGTGTAGTCGCCGACTTCGTCTCGATCTTTGTCACCACCGATGGGAACCGATACGGGTGTAGCACTGCGGGCGGTGCTGGCGCGATAAGCACGTTAGCCCAAAATCATCGTCTGCTCCCGGACGCGAAATCCCACGCTGTACCTTGACAGCAGGTTGTTACCCAGAGTCCCGATCGTGCCAAGGGCGCGCCGCGTCACAGTCAGGTCCTTCACTCGCCAATGCACCTGGAGCGGTTGCGCACCCAGGTGAAGCACCCGGTTCACCAATTGCCCGGCCGGCAAACCCGTGAACGCTGCGTCCAGGTTGCACATTGGCGCACCAGTGTCCACCAGCAGCCTCACATCCTGCTCGCCGATCCTGGCCGCGATGATCGGCAGTCTGTGCGTCGCCAGGTACGGAATGGCATCCAGTGCGTCAGTGCGGGGTGGCACTGGGTGGATTGGTGGCCCGAGTTGCAGAACCCGCCGCTGGTAGTCCAGCTGAAAGTCGTCGCGCGCCAGAAACCCCCACCCCAGCACCACGTCAAACGGGGTGCCGACCTGGGATGAAATCGCCTCGATCCGCTCACCCGTGACCTCGATGACCACGTCTTTGTCCTGGATGCCGGCTATTTGCAAAGACCCCACCCGGCCCCGCTGGATTGCGTACGCCTGTCCGTCAAGCCCCCGCATAGTGGCTGCCGGAACCGTAGTCAGCGCCAATTGCAGCCGATGCGCCAACCGGGCCGACAGGCGCACCGCGGACGCGCTGCCCGTGTCGACGAGTGCCTGCACCTCCTGCCCGTCAATGCGCGCCGACACGAACACCAGCGAATAGCCGGACAGGGTGATCGGAGTCTGGTGCACTACGGTGTCCGATGCTGGGGATCGAACACCCACACCGCACGACACGTTCGCCAGTGCGAGGCTGGAGGTGAGCATGGTTCTTCGCGAGACCCGTGCTTCGAATGCAGATGCGCCCATGGTTTCGACTTTACGTGATCGAGGCCATGCACCGCTGTACTGCCTGTGGTGAAATTCGGTCACTATCGAAAGGCGAGATCCGGCATGAAGTGTTTCTACAATCACCTCCACGCGCTTCACCAGGGCAAGCTGGAAATGTTCCGCGGGCAACTGGTACCGTGTTTCGAAGTGCCGGGTCGGGTCGATGATGTGCTGGCGCGATTCCAGCAACGGGGTCATGGCCCGGTGCAACAGGCGGCGGACCACGACATTGCGGTGCTTGCCAGTATCCACGCCCCGGCCTACCTGCATTTTCTCGAGCACGCCTGGGACGACTGGGTGGCGCTGGACCCGGCCAATGCCACGCGCGATGCACTGCCCTCGGTCTGGCCCAACCACGGCTTGCGTACCGATGTACTGCCGGCCAACTTCGCGGCGCGCCTGGGGCGCTTCTCGTTTGACTCCGGTTCGCCGCTCACGTCCGGCACCTGGGTGGCGGCGCGCCAGGGCGCATTCTGCGCGCTGGATGCCGCCCAGGCGGTGGCGGACGGTGGGCGCGCCGCATTTGCCCTGAGTCGTCCGCCCGGGCATCACGCCGGAGCCGATTTTTTCGGCGGCTACTGCTTCCTGAACAATGCCGCGCTGGCGGCCCAGGCGCTGCGCGACCGCGGCGTGGCACGCGTCGCCGTACTCGACATCGACTACCACCACGGCAACGGCACACAGGCGATCTTCTATGACCGGGCTGATGTCTACTTCGCCAGCATCCATGGC
>JANOUM010000713.1:0-5444 GCA_031416855.1 Rhodoferax sp.
CCACCGGCGCACTGTGGGCCTGCACGGGGTGCCGACGATGTCACCCGCACACGCCATGCGCGGCCGCACCTGTAAGGGCCTGTTACGCTACATCACTCGAACATGAGGGGCGACCAGATGGCATCGCGACTGCAGCAGCAACAGATCATCGAGAGAGCAGTTCAACGTAGGCTTGGTAGCTGTAACTGCGGTTCTTTTTCTGGCCCGTCATTTCCACCGCGATGCCCAGGTCCACCAGCACCCTCACGGCAGCTGTAGCGGTGGGAAAGCTGGTAGCCAGTTGCTGGCGAACGCGTTCAATGGTGAAGCGTGGCATTACCGGCAGCATCTCGAACAGCCGATAACTAGACGGGCCCGCCTTGAGTGACTGCAACAGCCGTTTACGGTCAGAGGCAACGAGGCTGGCGACTTCAATGATGTTTTTCTCTGCCTCGCCAGCGGCGGTTGCCACCCCCTCCAAAAAGAAGGTCACCCAGGACTCCCAGTCGCCATCGGTACGAATGGCCGACAAGCGGCGGTAATACTCAGCCTGGTGCTGTTTCAGATAAGCGCTGACATACAGCAAGGGCTCCGACAGCACTCCCCAATGTTCGAATAAGGCAGTGATGAGTAGGCGTCCGATGCGCCCGTTGCCGTCAAGGAAGGGGTGGATGGTTTCAAACTGGGCGTGGATAAGCGCCACTTTCACCATGGGAGGCAAATCCGTCGCTGTATCGTGAATGAACCGCTCCATGTCGGCCAGCAATTGGGCTACGCGCTCCGGTGGCGGCGGCACAAATAGGGCATTGCCAGGACGTGTTCCGCCGATCCAATTTTGCGACCGGCGCAGTTCACCAGGCTGCTTCCCCGCGCCTCGCACACCATCGAGCAGCCGCCGATGGGCATCACACAGCAGCCGTACGCTGATAGGCAGCCCTTTGGGGTCACGCAATTGCGCCTGAACCCAGCGGAAGGCTCGGAGGTAGTTCGTCACTTCTTCCACATCGTCCGTGTTGCTGACCTTGAAACCAGCCTCTTCGTCGAACAAGTCGGTCAACGTGGCCTGCGTGCCCTCAATCTGGGAAGTGAGCAAGGCTTCCTTGCGGATGGCGCTGTACAGCAGCCAGTCCACCGATGGCACCAACCCTGACACGCCGCTCAAGCGTGCAAGCGCAAGTTCTGCCTGGCGATTGCGGTCAGCGAACACCAAGGACGACAAGGCAGGGTCAGCCGGCGGCAAGGGATGCGGTACGAACGCGCGCACCGACTCGCCCAGAGTCGTCGAAATCGCGTAGGTGCCGGTGGTACGGGTCATTGAAAGCAAGCTTTGACTTGAAAAATCACATTAAACCATTCTTTAATTTGACTTGCCACAATGAAAGTAAGTTTTCATATTGCCCGATAACCACGCTGCCGCTTATCCCACATCCGCAGCAGCGCTGGATGACCGGTGTCGACGAAGTCGACGATGCGCACATCGGTCTTGGTCGCGTGCTCGCGGTGCAATCGGCCTGCGTATTGCTGCAACGTCCCCTTCCACGACACCGGCATGGCCAGCACCAAAGTATCCAGCGGGGGATGGTCGAATCCTTCACCGACCAACTTGCCGGTCGCCAGCAGGACACGAGGCGCATCAGGTGGCAACGCGCCCAGTTCCGCGATCAGTGCGGCACGCTGCTTCTTGGCTATTCGCCCGTGCAAGACAAACAAGGATGGCACCTTGCCGTCCAATGCGGTTTGGATGGCATCTAGATGTTCGGTGCGCTCGGTCAGCACCAGCACCTTGCGGCCCTGGCCGTAAGCGTTGATGACCTCGGCCGCAATCGCATCCGTTCGGGCTTTATCAATGGCCAGGTGCCGGAATACATCCTGAATCTCCGCCTCCTGCGGCAAATCAATCCGCGAGTGCAGCATGCACGGCGTGACCGCCAGATCGTGCGGCGCACCCCTGGGCTTAGCGGCGGTGTGGCGAGTTGGCCCGCATTGCATGAAAATAATCGGCTACTGACGATCGCGGCGAATCGGTGTGGCCGTCAGCCCGAGCACGTATTTGGCTTTGGCCTGCTTCAAAATCGCATCGAACGATGCCGCGCCGACGTGATGGCATTCGTCCACGATCACGTGGCCGTAGTTTTCGACCAGCGAATTTACTTCGCCTTGCCGCGACAGCGATTGCATTACCGCGATGTCGATTTTGCCTGTTGGTTTCGCCTTGCCGCCACCGATCGTGCCGACCACGCCCTTGCCAACACCCAAAAATGATTGCGAGCGCTCCTGCCATTGCTTGAGCAGTTCGACTCGATGCACCAGCACCAGCGTGTTGACGCCACGACGCGCAATCATCGCAGCGGCCGTCACCGTTTTGCCAAAGGCAGTCGGAGCGCACAGGACGCCTGCATCATGATTCAGCATAGCGGCCACGGCGAACTCTTGATCTGGCCGCAAAGTAACCGCAAACGCGACGTCCAGTGGCGACCCCACGTATCGCTCGTCGACCAGTTCGAAGCCAATCGAGTTGTCACGAAGTAGCGCCAGCGCGGCATCCAGGCAACCGCGCGGAAGTGCAATATGGTTGGGGTGGCACCGCCAGTCGCGCAACGTAGATGCCGCTGGCGCGGCAATGAAGGTTCTCCATGGGCACGCCCTTTGCATGAGTGTGCTGTAGAGGGACTCTGCGCCGACGATTTTTCGAATGAAATCTAAGGCGAAATCAACACCTGGTGCGGCTGGCGGGGATCGAACCCACGACCCTTGGCTTCGGAGGCCAATACTCTATCCACTGAGCTACAGCCGCAGGCTGCGCGAGTGCGCATTGTAGGAGGTTTGAAAAGGGTCGCCGGCTATAATCGCCGGCTGATTCAGCCTGCCTAGTTTGATTATTGAGGACACCATGAGCGACAACAGTCACGAAGAAGAACACACGGGCCCCATCAAGACGCCCAAGCAGTTGCTGATCACGGTGTTCTTCTCGTTTGTTGCGCCGGTAATCATCATTATTGGCTTGGTGTACTTCGTGGTGTCGGGCAATAAACCGGCCGCTGGAGCGGTCAACATCGAAAAAGCGACGGCCGCCCGGATCCAGAAGGTGGGCGCGGTCGAGATCCGCGATGCCAACCGCGAAATGAAGTCCGGCGAAGAAGTGTTCAAGGTCCAGTGCACGGCCTGCCACACCACAGGGGCAGCAGGTGCTCCCAAGATCGGCGATACGGCGGTCTGGGGTGCGCGCATTGCCACCGGGCTGGGAGCGCTGACCAGCGCCGCACTCAAGGGCAAGAACGCGATGGCGGCACAAGGTGGCGGCAATTTCGAGGACATCGAGATCGCCCGCGCGGTGGTCTATCTGGCCAACGCCAGCGGCGCCAAGTTCGAGGCTCCCAAGGCTCCGTCCGCAGCAGCCAGCGCGCCGGCCGTGGCGGCCAGCAAGTAGCAGCTCTTTCTAGGCTGCGGCCGGCGCCAGCTTGAGGGCCTGCGGGCTCATGACATAACCAAAACGCCGCGGCAGATCGGGGGCGTTGCAGGACTGCGGTACCCACAGGCCGGCCTCAATGGCGTCGGCGGCGCACTCGATGTCTTGCGTGTGCACCAATCCAAAACCCAGATCGGTCTCCAGGTAGACCCATCCCTTGTCGTCCACCCAGCAGCGCTGGCCCCTGGCGCCTTGGCCCGTGTGCGCGGTTACGCCATGGTCCGTGGACACACGCCAGACCCAGGGCGTGGCTTCGAGTTCCACGTACACCCGCTGTGGGCCGTTCTGGAAAAACCATTGCCCCTGCGGATCGGACGCGTAGTTCCGCTGGATGAAGTCGATCAGTTTCTCATGCCGCAGCATCGAGCCCCGGCTGTCCCGCGTGCCCCCGGCAAAAGGGCCCAGCGCCTGTGCCTGGTCGTCGCGCAGGTGCCAGTTGCCGCGCGCATCGAGTCCGAGCCAGCCGTAACAATGGGGCACGTTGGGCCACTTGGCCAGCGCTTGCTTGACGATGTCATCCATGGCTGGATTATCGGCGCGGGGCGCCAACCCGGCAGCGGCCGTCAGCCGGCATGGGCCAGCAACCAACCGCCAACGGCCTGGGGCATTTCGCGCACATGGCCTGGCATCGGGCCAACCGGAAACCCCACATGCCCGCCATGGTCCGGCTGCCACAGGTGGACCCAGCGGGACACCTGCGCCTGAGTTGGCAGGCTTGCAGCCGGAACGAAGGGGTCGTTGCGCGCATTGAGCAACAGGGCTGGAATGCCGATGCGCGACAAGTGCGGCTTGGCTGATGCGCGCGCCCAATAGTCGTCGGTGTGGGCAAAACCGTGCAGCGGGGCGGTGAAGACATTGTCGAACGCATACAGGTCCCGCGCTGACAACAGCGCCTCCCGGTCAAACAGACCAGGATGTTGCGCCAGTTTGCGCAGCGCCTTGGGTTTCATGGTGTTGAGAAACATCCGGGTGTAGACCAGGCGGTTGAAACCCCGCCCAATGGCATGACCACCCGCTGCGAGGTCAAGCGGTGCAGACACGGATGCCACAGCCTGCACCACAGCAGACGCCGACGCCCCCATTTCGCCGGCCCAGCGCAGCAGCGCGTTGCCACCTAACGACACCCCTACGGCCAGGATGGCCCCTGCATGCAGGATGCGGAAGCGCCTGAGAATCCAGTCGACCTCCTCGAAGTCGCCGGAATGGTAGGCCCGCGGACCTTGGTTGAGTTCTCCCCCGCAACCGCGGAAATGCGCCACCGCGAAATGTGCGCCGCGTGCTCGCGCATAGTCGGCAAAGGCCTGGGCGTAGTGGCTGGACGAAGAGCCCTCGAGCCCGTGAAACAGCACCAGCAACGGCGCAGCCGGTGCACAGGCCGCCGCCAGCCCCGCCGGCGCAAGCTGCTCGCCCATCAACCAGTCCACATCGATGAAGTCGTGGTCGGGTGTGCTCCAGCGCTCCCGGCGGTACCGCACCGGCGGGCCAGCCACGCGCTGCGCGGCAAGCGCCGGCCAGATCGTCTGGAGGTTGCCACCCGGCAGCCAGCGCGGTGGCAGGTACTTCCAGTGCGGCATCGGCGTCGGTGTGCCGGGCCTGTCGGCTGGGCCGGGGGGAGTCAACCTAAACCGCAATTGGATCCGCCTGAGCGTGCCCCGATGGGCGTGCCAGGCGAGGCGAGGGGACGCGGCGCACCGCGACGCACTCCGGTGCGCAAGATGAACAACGCCGCATGGCGCGTCCGGCGGGGTGCGAACAGGAGCATGGCGCTGTCACCCCGCGGGTGCGTGTCGTCGTGGTCAAAATTAGTGGTTATCACCGACACTTCCAGCGGCAGACAAGCGGTTAGCTCCGGTTTCCAGGTTCAATGCAATGTCTGCGGCGCGTCGTTGATTTCGTGGGCCTCGCTCTGGCTGCCGGGGCTTGCATGGTGCGCCACCATGCGCCAGCCCTGCGCGGTCTTGTGGTAGACGTTGGTGGCAAGCACATAGGCATTGGCTGG
>JANOUM010000714.1:0-1620 GCA_031416855.1 Rhodoferax sp.
GATTCGTCTTCCGTCATTCCCTCGAACCGCTGGCTGTAGACCGGGTTCACGAACAAGGCCTTGCGGCCGGTGACCGGGTGCACCCGCACCACCGGATGCAGGATCTCGCGGTCTGCCGACGGGTCGTTGCGCACCATGCCGATGGACCGGCTCACGGCCGCGCCGGACGCAGGGCCCTGCGTGCCGTGGGGCCAGGCGGTCTGAACCGCCCGCAGCGGGCCCAACAGGCGCTGCATGCCCGGCGACAGGGCGTCGTAGGCGGCGTACTGGCTGGCCCACAGGGTGTCGCCGCCCAAGGCCGGCAATTCCAGTGCATACAGCAGCGTGAAACTCGGTGGCTCGTCCAGGAAGGAAAAATCCGAATGCCAGGTGCCGCCGAAGGTGCTGATGTTGCGCTCGTCGGCCTCTTTGAGCACGGCAATGATGTCGGGGTGGGCGTCGAGGTGCCGGATGTAGGGCACGCGCAGGACGCGGCCGAGGCCGCTCGTGGCCTGCACCAGTTGCTCGGGGCTCAGGCGTTGGTCGCGGCAGAACACCACGGCGTGTCGGGCCAAAGCGGCGTGCAGTTGCTCCATGGCGGACGCCGACGGGTTGGCCAGGTCAAGACCAAAAACCTCGGCGCCGCAAGCCGGTGCGAGCGGCCGGATGGAAAGATGTTCGCGCATTCGCAATGCTACCCTGCCACCCTGTTCGACGGCGGGTGGGTTGCCTGCCGGGTAAACCCGCTTACGATACGTGTAGCGAACCGTAGCATTCAACAAGGAGACACCGATGCGAAGAAGTAGATTCCTGCCGGCATGGGCCGCTGGCGCGCTGCTGGCGATGGCAGCAGTTTCGTGCTGGGCACAGACCTATCCCAGCCGGCCGGTGAAGATCGTCGTGCCGTTTGCGGCCGGTGGCGGCCCCGATATCGAGACCCGCCGCATGGCACCCAAGCTGGCCGAGGTGCTGGGTGGCCCGGTGGTGGTGGAAAACCGGGTCGGTGCGGCGGGCATCGTGGCTGCCGAGGCGGTGACACAGGCGGCACCCGACGGTTACACGCTGCTGGCCGGGTCGATCTCGCAGGTGGTCCAGAAGATCCTGCGCCCCGGTGCCAAGTTCGACCCCCTGACCACCTTCGTGCCCATCATCCAGACCAGTACCTCGCCCACGGTGCTGATCGTTTCCGTCGAGTCACCGATCAAGTCCGCCAAGGAACTGGAGGCCCAGATCCGGGCCAATCCCGGCAAGCTGAACTACGGCTCGGGTGGCATCGGCACCGCCGCCCATATCGCGGGTTCGAGTTTTGCGACCGTGCTGAAGATGGACGCGGTGCACGTGCCGTACCGCGGTTCGGTGGAGCTGATGCCGGCCTTGCTGGGCGGGCAGATCCAGTTTGCGTTCCCGATTGCGGGTACTGCCGTGCCGCATGTCAAGGCCGGCAAGGCGCGCGCGCTGGCGGTCACCGGCGCCACGCGCCTGAGCTCGCTGCCCGATGTGCCGACCATGAAGGAGCTGTACGGCGACGATCTGTTCGTGCAGGAGTCCTGGGGCGGTTTGTGGGCACCGGCCGGCACTCCGGCGGCAATCATCAGCAGGCTGCATGCGGCCACGGTCAAGGCCTTTGCCGATCCGGAGTTG
>JANOUM010000715.1:0-6749 GCA_031416855.1 Rhodoferax sp.
CGCCGCGGCCACATGGTTGGACGGAAACCCGGACTGCCAGGCGCTGCTCCGGAAGCCGCGAAATTCTGCCCGGCCCAGGCCATCGCTGGGGCGCGCGCGGCCAAACACGTAACGCGTGGCCAGGCTGGCACCCATGGTGTAGGCGGCCGCCTTGATCGCCGTCTCACCGGTGCTTGCCGCGCCCTCCCCGGCGATCCCGGTGAACAGCAACCCGGCACCGATGGCCAGACCGTAGGTCAATCCGTTGGCGACCGTGCCGGCCCGATCCCAGCGCCCGGACGAGTGGTCAAGAGCCCACTTGTCGACCGGTTTGTCCAGCAAGCTGGAGGCGAGCACCGCACCGCCCAGCCACCACCAGGTGGACGCGGGCACATCGGCGAACTGCCGGCCCAGTGTTGTGGTGGTGTCGCCCAGCGTGTCGAGCAGGCCGGGGCGGGGCTCGCGCGCCACGTAAGCCAGGTCGGCCGCCGATTCGGGCTGGGGGGGGCTGGACGATCGCACCGCCAACGCGCGCGCATCGCGCTGGCGCGTCAGGTCGTACAACGGGAAACGCCGCGTCAGGCGCGCGCCGCCATCGCGGGTCAAGGGGTTCCAGGCGATCGTGCCGCTGCCGGGGGTGGAGCGGGGCAGCATCACGTCGAACGGCAGGTTCACGTAGATGCCCTTGTCAAAGCTGCCCTCGCCGAACTGTGCTGCCGACACGTTGGTCTTGGTGGCCCAGGCACCCAGCGCCACGCCATTGGAGAACACGCGTTTGACGTCGAGTGTGGCGCCGATATCGCCGGCCAGGTAGCGCCCGGCGCTGAGCTTGACCTGCACGTCGTTCCAGCCGGTGTCCCAGTACATGCTGGCATGGCCGGTGCTGACCCGGTAGTCGCGAAACTGAAACCCCTGCTGGAAATCCCTCTGGCGCACATGGTTCACGTCGACACCCCACGCCAGGCGGCCCTGCCACGGCCGGTACAGCCATTCGGCACCGACACCACCGTACATGAATTCGAGCATGCCGCCATACGCACTCACATAGTGCCCATTGCCCAGATCGCCCACATGGGTGAGCTGCAGCAAGGGCATGGTCAGGCGCGAGGTGGTGACGAATTCGCGCTGCAAGGTGCGCACCCGCGGCAGGTTGCTGGGCGCGGTGTAGGTGAACTTGTCGTAGTTGTCGAGCACCCGCAGATTGAAATCGCCAGCCAGCCAGGTCTGATCGGAAAACCGGTGTTCGAGCCTGGCCTGCAATCCGATCTGGTAGAGCAGAAACCCATTCGGGCCGCCAAGGATGTGGCCGTAGCTGGGGCCCCATTCCGCGCTGAAACCCGGCTGCCGGCCACGCCAGACGGCGACGGAATCGGCGGTCTCGGAGGTGCGCAGCGGCGCGCCTTGCGGCTGGCCGGGTAGCACCTGGTGCGTCGCCAGCCTGAACGCCACCGGCTCGGTCCGCGTGTGGCGTGACACCCACTCGGCGCGGTCGACTTCAATCTGCGACATCGGCAAACCGCGCTCCTGCAGTTGCAGCAACAGGCGCGTGGAACTTGGCGGGGCGTCGCGGTCCAGCACGGTGATGGCGCGCTCGATTCGCTCCTGGAGGTGCAGCGCACCATCGGTCTCGGCCACCACGGTCGTGCTGCCCGGCTGGTGCACGATGCTGCGCACCGACCAGCCGGTGAACAGCTCCAGATTGCGCGCGGTCGTCCCGAGCGCGCCTTGCGACAGCGGTGCCGCCCCTTGCGGCGGCACCGGCTGCACAGGGTCGAGCACCTTGGGGGAATACAAGGCTTGCAAGGCTCCGTGCAGGGTCATCCCCAGCATCAGGCGGTTGCCCCGCTCGAGGCCGACGCTGAAGTCGATGAACGGTGAGTAACGATAGACCGCGCCGACATTGAGTGGGCTGCGGCTTGGCTGATTGTTGGCCAGCGGTTCATTCTGGTAACCGTTGCCGTCCAGTTCGAACTTCAGAATCCACGGGTCGGAGGGCGAATGCCACTGCACCCCCCCGAACAACGCAGTCGGGCCACGGAACATCGAATTGAGGGTGGCGGTGCCGCCAGTGACGGTGGTATTTCCTGGCCGCGTGTTGAAGCGCGAGCCGAACATGGAGAGCGGATTGCGAATGTTTCCTCGTGCCCCCAGGTAGCCCCAGCCCAGGCCAACGCTGGCATCCCAATTGCCCCAGCGCTTGCCCGCCACCAGGTATTCACCGGAAAACAGGCCGGTGCCGCCGAGGTCGCGCACACCGACGGCGATCTCGGGCCAGATGTCGGACTCCTGCCGAATACGGATCTTCACGTCAAGCGACTTGTCCTTGTAGGACTGGTTGCTGACTGCCGCATTACCCAGCCGATTGGCGATATCGCTGTACCGGATGCCCGTTTCCAGCCAGTCCAGCGGCTGCATCATGACGTTGCCACGAATGTAAGGCGACACCCGGCCCAGGTGCAACCGAACGGCACCCGTCGGCTCCATGCGCGCGCTCGGGGTTTGCAACAGGCCGATCTCACCCCAATCACTGGCGGTCAACTGGGCCTTCCGAGGCGGCTCGGCGTGCAGGAGCGGTAGCGCAACGCGATTGGCTGCGGTAGCCCCGGGCGCCGGCACTCCCGGCAATTGGGTTGCAAGAAACCGCACAAGATTGTCGGAAACGGCACGCGCAACGCCGGAATCGCGGCCAGGTGCCCAAATCCAGGCGCCTGGGCCCGGCTCATCCTGCGGCTCCAGACTCCAGGGCGCTATTCCAAATCGCGCCGTGCGGCCGTCTGGCTGCGCCAGCCAGGCCCAGTCGAGATCATCGCCAATGCTGCTGTCGCCACCGCTGCACGCGCGCAGGTAGTCCTTTACAAGCGCCCCGGACACATGCGTTGCCGAACAAGGCTTTCCGGCCTCGGTGAGCACCGTCACAGTGGTTGGTCGAGGCAAAAGCACCACCTGATGTCCGTCCTGCAGGATCGGGTCCTGATCAGGTGACGACTGCAGCCAACGGGCATCGGCAATCGCCAACGTGAGCCGGCCCGTCAACGGAAGCGCCATCAACCAGTCGGCCAGGCGCACCAAGGACCCGGTTGCCTGCCGGTGCACGCGCGGGCGCTGGTACAAGGCCGCAAGCACCGCCTGGCGCAACTGTGACTGCGCGGCACGTTCTGCCGACACCTTCCAATGCAAAGCTGTGGTGTCGGCGCCCGGCCCGGCGTTGCGAAGCAACCAGTCGCTCAGTCGTTCGCCCGGCACGACGGCAGCCTCGATCGCTTGGCCGTCTTGCGCGAGGGCCGGCGTACACACCGACCACGCGCAGGCCACACAGGCTACAACAGCCGCCGACACGCGGCTCAATACGAAGCTCACAGGGCCCCCTCCGGCAACGGCCAGCGCAACAGCTTCAGGCAAAACGTGGCGGAGAGGCATTGCTCGGAATAGACGACGGTCGCCTGGCCTTGGTGCATACCCCAGGCAAACCATGCAGGAGGCAACTCCTGCATGGAGCCAGTCACTGTTTCTCGGAACCATTGGTAACTGGACGCAAGACCGATCGGCAGGACTGCGGGCAGGCGGATCGCCGGCACGGCCGGCAGCGGCGCCAACGTGACTTGCTCCGACACGCCGTAGCGGTACCCAGGAAACACGTCGCGGGATCGCTGGTAACTTGCTCCCTGCGCAGGCACCGCGCTCCAGGCCGGTGGTTCCATAAGGTGGCGCAGGCCACGCCAATCGACTTCCAGCCCAGCGGTGCCGACAATGCGCCCATTTCGCGTTCGGATGACCTCGCCCCTGGCCGAATACCAGACCTCGACCTGGCGCGGCGGATCGGCATCCAGGTAGCCCAGCACCAGCAACGCCGGTGCCCGACCCTCGGCCTCCACCCGCAGATAGCGGTAGGCCGGATTGGGCTTGGCCGGGATCAAAGATGCATCGGCAGGCCCCAGTTTGTCTGTGACCAGCGCAGACACGATCTGGCCGATAGGGCTTACGCCTGTGGCGCAGCCAGACAACCCGACTGCCAGGATTGCCGGCAACCACGAAAAATGATGGGGAAACACAAGAGGAAGCGTACCAAAAACAATGGCGCCCGAAGGCGCCATTGCGTGGAATGGAAAAGACTAGTTGCTGGTGCCAGTAGTACCTGTGGTGGCGCTGTTCGCAACCGCGCCGACCACCACGGCGGCCACGATCACCCCCAGGACGACTGTAGTGACAGCAACACCACCGATGGCGGCGGTAGTTGCGGCGGTAGCGCCGGCACCACTGGACGGTACCGCTGTGGTCTGCGCCCAAACGGGAGGCGATGACAGTGCAAGGGAGGCGACGGCCACGACCAAAACGGACTGAATTTTCACGGTTTACCTTTCTAGGCTGTCAACACAACCAAAGTCCGAACACTCTACCAGAACAAGCGCGAAAAAGCCAAAACAATCAGCATTGCAAGGCAACTCTCACCATGGCGATGGAGAATCAGGCCACGTCGATCCGTCACTTGCCTGTAGTGCCCTGCGTTCGAGATTGCAACGCCGTTCTGCTCGATGCCAAAGCGGCTCATCCAAAACGCGAGGGCCTGCCCTTCCACAAGAACCATGTCAGTCCCCATGTTCGACAGGAACAGGTCAACGGTTTCTTCATCCAGCGGCGCCTCATCTGGCGGAAGAACCGGTTGTGTGGCCATGGCGGCTTCAGTATGGCGAATTGACCAGCTTGAGATTGCGAGCTTTCCCGCCAGAAAACCAGCTCAGCTGGTCTTGGGTGACGCGACCTGACCGTGCATTCTCAAGATCTGCCTGTTGTTGCTGGCGTTTGAAAGCCCACAGGCTGGCATCCCCTTGATCAGTTTGTTCCTCGGCATCTCCCTTCAACAGGAGTGTGACCTGACCAACTGTGAGCCCACACGCCTCGAGCGCAGCGCCAATCCGAGCCCAATGCTCGATCTGCTGAGCGCAGGAGCGCGACATCAATGCGCCCGCTTCACGAGCGGCGTTGAAAATCTCGGCGCCAACACGAATGGAGTTCGAAGTCATGAAAAACGTGGTATTTTTTGGCAGATTACCACTGCCCGCCGCTGCAGTCCTGCCCCATGAACGCTCTTTGTCCGCGAACCGTGGTCCGGTCCATCGTCCCCGTTGACCATCGCCCACGAAGCCCCCGCCCCAACGAAATCGACACATCGCTCACGCAACTGCCAACGCCTGCGAATTGCTGTCACGTTGATCAACGCCACCGACACCGAGGTCAGTTTCGTCATCGCTGCCCATCAATGGCGCATGGCAGTGGTTGCTGATCGGGTCACCATTTGCACTCCGGCAATTCGTCGCCGTTGTCCAACGGAACCGACACCAGCTCACAGCGTAAACTTTGGATCATTCAACTCAAAGGTCAGCCCGGAAATGCATCACGTCGTGTTCAATCAAAAAGGTGGCGTGGGCAAATCCACCATCACCTGCAATCTTGCTGCCATCAGCGCCTGGGAGGGCCTGCGCACCCTTGTAATCGACCTCGATTCGCAGGGAAATTCGACCCGATACCTCCTGGGAGAGGACACGGCTGAAGAAATGCCAAATGTTGCTGAGTTCTTCGAGCAAAGTCTCAAGTTCAGCGTTCGGGACAAAGCCGCGCAAGAGTACATCGTCAACACGCAGTGGGAGGGGTTGGACCTCATGCCATCAAACCCGCTGCTCGACGAACTGCTGGGCAAGCTCGAATCGCGCCACAAGATCTACAAGTTGCGTGATGCGCTGCAGAAGTTGGGTGGCGACTACGACCAGATCTATATCGACACGCCCCCAGCTATGAACTTCTACACCCGGTGCGCCCTTATCGCTGCGCAGGGCTGCCTGATTCCATTTGACTGTGACGATTTCTCGCGCCGAGCGATATACCTGCTGATGGAGAACGTCGAAGAGATAAAGGCCGACCACAACGCTGCCCTGCAGGTCGAAGGGATCATCGTCAACCAATTCCAGCCACGGGCCAACCTACCCCAGCGCCTGGTACAGGAGTTGATCAACGAGGGCCTGCCGGTTTTGCAGCCCTACTTGAGTTCGTCGGTCAGGATTCGTGAATCCCACGAGTTGTCGTTGCCCATGATATTTTTGGAACCCGGCCACAAGCTCACCCAGGAGTACATCGCGCTCCATGACTCCCTGTTGTAGCTGGCCCTTGAAGTGTGGCAACGCGACTGCCACCTGCGCCCGGATCCGGTTTCGTTGAAGGCCTGAGCCGCACCGCCATCGATTGCGGACATTTCGCATCCGATGATTTCATCGCCAGCGCAATTTCCGCCACCGAGTGCCCTACGGCATCGAACTTCATCACCCTCGCCCAAAAGCACAACGAAACAACGCCTACAGAACCGACAGCCGATTCCGGCCACGTCGACCACCGCCACCGAATTCAGTTTCGTCGGCGGACAGAAAGCTGCCAAAAAGGTAAAAAACAGGTTGTGATTGCCTATTTTTTAAGCAAGTCTAAGACAGGTCGGATTTTTACCCTCCTGTGTCCGACAGGCTGCTAGCGAGATCGACCCATTTCACCTGTTTTTGTTGCTCAAGAATTTGAAAGCCATGCTGGTGGGTAGCAAGGGCTGATTCCCCCCAAATCGTGCTCTTCTAGCCGGCCCTGCCGCCGCTCGGCCCTACATCTTGAAACGCGGTGCCGGACTGACTTCTGAGAGGAAGTCACTGGCGCGTTGGCACTGTTCTGCAAGTAATGACGTCAGGTAGCGCCAAAACGCAGGCTGCTCGACTGTCTCAGCCACCAATGAGGCGGGCAAA
>JANOUM010000716.1:0-7716 GCA_031416855.1 Rhodoferax sp.
GCATGGCGACTGGTGTCCGACACGCCGACGGGCACGCCACTGGTCGTATGCGGTTTCTCGATGGGTGGGTATGTGGCGCTGGATCTTCTGGCCGCCCACCCGGGGCGCGTGCAGGCCCTGGCGATGGTGAACAGCTCGGCAGCGGTCGAGACGCCCGAAAGCACCGTGGTGCGCAAGAAGACCATCGCCGCGCTGGAGCGCAATTTCGAGCGCACGGTGGAAGGCATCATCGGGTTCAGCCTGCACCCCGACAGCCTGCAGGACACCCCCCTGGTCGACGGCATGCGGCGCATGATGCACGCCGTGGGCGCGCCGGCGGCGATCCGCCAGACCGGCGCCATCATCGGACGCGCCGATCACCGGGCCCTGCTCGCGACGCTGCGCCTGCCCACCCTGATCGTCTGCGGGCGCGAGGACAATGTCATCCCGCCAGCCGCGTCGCAAGAGCTGCAGCGCCTGCTGCCGCACGCCGGCCTGGAATGGATCGACAAGGCCGGCCACCAGACACCGCTCGAACAGGCGCCCACCGTCGCCCGGCACCTGCTGGTGCTGGTCCGACGCGTCGCCCCAAGCCCCTCCCCTTAACCAACCACCACCACCATGCAAAGACGCTCCGTTCTCCAAACCCTGGCGGCCGCACCAGCCATCGCCCTGCTGCCGCGTGCCTTGGCGCAAACCGCCACCGATCGGCCGATCCGCGTGGTGGTGCCTTTCGCCGCCGGCAACACGCTCGACACCGCGCTGCGCCAGGTCGCCGAGGTGATCAAGCAAAACAGCGGCCAGACCGTGCTGGTCGATGCCAAGCCCGGCGGCTCGGGCATCATCGCCGCGCAACACGTGATGCAGGCCGCGCCCGACGGCAGCACGCTGCTGCTGGCCAACACCAGCATGTTCACGATCAATCCGCACACCTTCGCCAAGCTGCCCTACGACCCGGACAAGCACTTCAAGCCGGTCACCAACTTCCTGGGCTCGGCCATGGTCATGGCGGTGCATGCCAGTGTGCCGGCCAACAACGTAGCCGAGTTCGTGGCCTGGACCAAGGCCAACCCGGGCAAGGTGTCGTATGCGTCTTTCACGGCCGGCAACTCGTCGCATTTCGCTGGCGTTATCCTGAACCAGCGCGCTGGCATCGACATGACCCATGTGCCCTTCAACGGCACGCCACCCGCCGTGCAGAATCTGGTCGGCGGCCAGGTGCAGGCGGCTTTCCTGCCCTTGCTGGCAGTCAAGCCGCATGTGGAGTCCGGCAAGGTCAAGGTGCTGGCGATCACCAGCCCGCAGCGATCCCCGCTGGCACCCAACCTGGCCACTTTCCGCGAGCAGGGTTACCCGGAGCTCGACATCTACATCTGGGCCGCGATCGTCGCACCCGCGGGCACGCCGGACCCGGTGATCGCGCGGCTCCATGCCGAGTTCACGAGGGCGCTGCGCAGCACCGAGATCCGCGACAAGTGGCAGGCCATGGGTTTCGAGGCACTGCCCTCGACCGCCGAAGAATTCACCCGCTTTGCACAGGCCGAATCCAGACGCTGGGCCGAGGCGGTCCGGATCTCCGGCTTCAAGGCATCCGAGTAGACCCGCTTTGGCCATGATTTCGCGCAATTGCCTCTTCCCGCTCCGGCTGCCAGTGTTCGCCGCGCCGATGTTCCTGATATCCAGCCCGGCTCTGGTGCTCGAGGCCTGCAAAGCCGGCATCATCGGCGCCTTTCCCACGCCCAATGCGCGCCCGATCGCCCAACTCGATGCCTGGATGCACGAGATCACCGAAGGCCTCGCACTGGCGCGCGATGCGCAGCCCGGCGCGACCATTGGCCCCTGGTGCGCCAACCTGGTCACCCACTCGTCGAACACCCGGCTGGCCGAGGACCTGGCACTGGTGGCCAAATACAAGCCGCCGATCGTGGTCACCGCGCTGGGCAGTCCCAAACCGGCGATCGAGGTGGTGCATGGTTATGGTGGGCTGGTGTTCGCCGACGTGATCGGCATCGCGCTGGCGAAGAAGGCGGTTGCCGCCGGTGCCGATGGCCTGGCTTGCGTGTCGGCCGGTGCTGGCGGCCACACCGGTTTCCTGTCGCCATTTGCATTCGTGAGCGCGGTGCGCGAGTTCTTCGACGGCTACGTGATCGCAGGTGGCGGCATCAGTGACGGCTGGGGCGTGGCCGGTGCGATTGCCTGCGGTGCCGACTTCGTCTACATGGGCACACGCTTCATCCCCACGGTGGAAAGCATGGCGCCCGACGCCTACAAGCAGATGGTGGTGGACAGCTCGGTGGACGATCTCATCGTCAGCGCCGGCATCTCGGGCACACCGGCGAGTTGGCTCAAGCCCTCGCTGGTGGCCAACGGCCTGGACCCGGCCCACATGCCCGACGCGCCGGGGCGCGCCTACGATAGCAACCAGGCGTTTGCCGGCAAGAAATGGACCACGGTCTGGGCGGCGGGCCAGGGCGTGGGTGCGAGCAAGGTGATCGAGCCCGTGGCCAGCGTCGTAGACCAGCTGGCGCGGGAGTACGCGCAGGCACTTAGCCGCATGAAGAACCTGCCCTGGATGGCGTGACAAGGAGCACACGATGACTGAACCGGTGTTTGTATTGGGGGGCTTCCAGACCGATTTCGCCAAGGTCTGGTCGCGCCAGGGCCAGGATATCTCCGACATGACGCGCGAGGCCACGTTGGGCGCGCTGGCGGCCTGTGCACTGGACGCGTCGGATATCCAGAGCATCCATGTCGGCAACGCGTTTGGTGAGTTGCAGCGCCAGCAGGCGCATTTGGGCGCGATGGTGGCGCAGGTGGTGCCCGAACTGTGGGGCGTGCCGGCGATGCGCCACGAAGGTGCCTGCGCCTCCTCGTCGCTGGGCGTCCTCTCGGCCATGGCGGAGATCGAGGCCGGCCGGTACGACTGCGTGCTGGTGCTGGGTGTCGAGGAGTTCAAGAACCTGCCTGGCGACGTGGCCTCGCAGAACCAGAACGCCGCCGCCTGGGCCGGGCATGAAGACATTGACTGCAGGTTCATGTGGCCAGCAGCGTTCGGGCTGCTGGCGCAGGAATACGAGCGTCGTTACGGCCTGGACCGGCGCCATCTGAACCGCATCGCCGAACTCAACTACGCCAACGCCAGACGCAATCCGCTGGCCCAGACCCGCACGTGGAACTTCGACCCGCTGGCCTTCACCGACGACGACGAGGCCAACCCGGTGATCGAGCCTGGAACCCGGCGCCAGGACTGCGGCCAGATCACCGACGGCGCCTGCGCCGTGGTGCTGGCCTCAAGCCGTTTCGCGCAGCAACACATGCGCAGGCGCGGCGGCGCGGTCGACACCCTGGCCCGCATCGCCGGCTGGGGCCACCGCAATGCCGGCCTGCGGCTCAAGGACAAGTTCGAACGCAGCAAGGATGCAGCGTACGTGTTCCCGCATCTGCGCCAGGCCATCGAAGACAGCTGGCGTCGTGCCGGCGTGTCCGGCATCCAGGCCATGGACGGTATCGAAACCCATGACTGCTTCACGACCACCGAATACATGGCCATCGACCACCTGGGCCTCACCGCGCCCGGCCAGAGCTGGCAGGCGGTGGAGGATGGCCGCATCGAGCGCGGCGGTAGCTGCCCGGTCAACATGAGCGGTGGATTGATCGGATGCGGTCATCCGGTGGGCGCCACCGGGACTCGGCTGTTGTTCGATGCTGCGCGTCAGGTCACCGGCGCCGCGGGCGAATGCCAGATCGATGGCGCGCGCCGCCTGCAGACGCTCAACATCGGCGGCTCCTGCGCCACGGTGGTGAGCTTTGTGGTGGCCTGCCAGGATTGAACACCATGCCCGGCACCGTCACGCCAGGTTTCGCACCCGACCTGGACCGCACCCGCGACGCGATCGCCAGCAGCACGCTCAGCCATGGGCTGATGGTGCTGGGAGACCGGTGGACCACGGCGGTCCTGATGGGAGCGTTTACCGGCGTGCAGAAATTCGAGGACTGGCAATCCCGGCTCGGCATTCCCCGCTCCACGCTCACCGACCGGCTCAGGAAGCTGGTCGCCCTGGACCTGTTGCGCCAGCGCGCCTACCAGCAGCGCCCGCCACGTTTTGCCTACCACCTGACGCAGGCCGGACTCAAACTCTACGACCATGTCCTGATGATCTGGATGTGGGAGAAGCGCTGGGGCAGCCGCAGGGGCATGCTGCCGGCCAGACTGACGCACAGGCCCTGCGGCCATCACTTCGTGCCAGTGCTGGCCTGTTCGGCCTGCAAGCAGAAGACCGGCATGAACGATCTGCAACTGAGCCTCAAGGTGAACCACCAACTGCTCGGCGTCGCCGGCACGACCGTGCGTTCGTCGCGCGTGTCCGGCAGCGACGCGGCGGGCTTGGGCCTGGGCCTGCGGGTGGACCGCTGGTCGCTGCTGATCATCAGTGCAGTTATTCTGGGTTGCCACTATTTCGACCAGCTGGCCTATGTGCTGGGCATCGCCAGCAGTGTCCTGTCGCGCCGCCTCTGCGGCATGGTCGATGCGGGCCTGCTGCTGTGCCAGCCAGACCTCAACGACGCGCGGCGCAACCTCTACCGCCTGACGCCAGCCAGCCGCGACCTGTTTGGCTACCTGGTCTGTTTTTCGACCTGGGCCGGCCGTGACCACCTGCTCCAGCCCAGTTCCATCCGCCCGATCCACAAGGCTTGCGGCCTGCCCTTCGTGCCGCAGGTGGTGTGCAGCGCCTGCGCCGATCCCGTGAAGCCCTGGGACGTGTCGTTCGATCCTCCCGCCAAGAACCTGGCCATCGCCTGAAGGAGATTCCGCCATGCCAACCGAACTGATCCGCCGCGTCCCGAGCGACATCACCCCGGGCGACCACCCGTACCTGCAGGGGGCATGGACGCCCCTGCTGGAGGAGGTCAACGCCACCGACATGCGCGTGCTCGAAGGCCGCATCCCGCAGGATATCGATGGCGTGTACCTGCGCAACACGCAGAACCCGGTATACAAGTCGATCGGTCGCTACCATCCCTTCGACGGCGACGGCATGGTCCACATGATCCAATTCAGGGATGGCACGGCGAGTTACCGCAACCGCTTCGTCGCCACCAAGGCCCTGCGCGCCGAACAGGAGGCCGGGCACCGCCTGTGGGCCGGGCTGATGGAAGACCCCCGCCTGTCCACGCGTCCGGGCTGGGGCGCCCACGGTTCGATCAAGGACGCGTCGAGCACCGATGTCGTGGTGCACGCGGGCAAGGCGCTCACGTCCTACTACCAGTGCGGCGAGGGCTACCGCCTGGACCCGTTCACGCTGGAGCAGCAGGGCATCCCGCCCTGGTCGCCACTGGACGGCATCTCGGCGCACATGAAGGTGGACGAGGCCAATGGCGAGATGCTGTTCTTCAACTACTCCAAACACGCACCCTTCATGCACTACGGCGTGGTGGACCGCCACGACAGGCTGGTGCATTACGTACCCATCCCGCTGCCCGGGCCGCGCCTGCCGCACGACATGGCCTTTACCGAGCATTACGCGATCCTGAACGACTTCCCGCTGTACTGGGATCCGGAACTGCTGAAACAGGGCAAACACGTGGTGAAGTTCCACCCCGACCAGCCCTCGCGCTTCGCCATCATCCCCCGGCGCGGCCAAAGCAGCGAGATCCGCTGGTTCGAGGCCGAGCCGACCTTCGTGCTGCACTGGCTCAACGCCTATGAAGAGGGCGACGAGATCGTGCTGGACGGCTATTTCGAGGACGAACCCGAACCCAAGAATTTCGACGGCGCACCCCGGGGTTACGAGCGCATGATGTCCTACCTGGACCAGTACAAGATGGGCACGCACCTGCACCGCTGGCGCTTCAACCTCGTCACCGGCAAGACCACCGAGCAGCGGCTGGACAAGCGCATCCTCGAATTCGGCATGTTCAACCAGCGTTACGCCACGCGACCCTACCGTTATGCCTACAGCGCGGTGCAGGTACCGGGCTGGTTCCTGTTCCACGGTTATGTCAAGCACGACCTGTTGACTGGTGCATCCTGGGAGATCCGCCTGCCCGAGGGCCAATACGCCAGCGAGGCGCCGTTCGCGCCGCGTATCGGTGCCAAGGATGAGGACGATGGCTACCTGGTGACCTTCATCACCAACGAGAACACGCAGCGCTCCGAGGCCCTGCTGATCGACTGCAAGCGGTTCGCAGACGGTCCGATGTGCCGCATCGAACTGCCGCACAAGCTGTGCAGCGGCACCCACTCGTGCTGGGCCAGCGGAGCCGACATCCGCGACGGCCTGCTGAGGAAGCCCGCATGATGAAAACCGCATTGGTAGGTGGCGCCGCCACCCTGTGGCTGGTGTGGGTGGCGGGTCTGCTGGTGTTCCGGCGCCGGCCGGAGCTGCGGGTGGGCGCGCTGCGCGAGTTCTTTTTTCCGGCTGCGGCCCTGGTGATCGGCCTGGCGTGGCTGGCCAGCACCAGGCAGTTGCCCGGCTCCTGGTTCCTGGCGATCAGCATGCGCGCTGCCGTGATCACCGGCCTGTTGCTGACCGGCGTATGGCTGCTCAGCCTGCTGCGGCGCGACAGCGGCATCATGGACGTGGCCTACCCGCTGGCGGCCGCGCTTCCGGTGGTGGTGCTGATCACCCAGCGCGGCACCTGGTCGCCACACGAGATCCTCACCGTGGCGCTAGTGAGCGCCTGGAGCATACGCATGGCGCTGCATATCGGGTGGCGCAATGCCGGCCACGGCCAAGACGGCCGTTATGCCGCCTGGCGCACGCGCTTCGGCGCGCACTGGTGGTGGTGGAGCTTCTTCCAGGTGTTCATGATGCAGGGCGTGCTGGTGTGGTTGTGGTCGCTCGGCCTGATCGGTGCCGTCGCGGCAGGCCAGCGTGGCCTGGGTTGGCAACACGCGCTGGCGCTGTTGCTGTTCGCCGTGGGTTTCTTGTTCCAGGCGGTGGGCGACCTGCAGCTGGAGCGGTTCAAGAAGACCCGAACCGACCGCAGCCAGGTGCTCGACACCGGCCTGTGGCGCCTGACGCGGCACCCGAACTATTTCGGCGAGGCGATCATCTGGTGGAGTTTTGGCGCACTGGGCCTGGTGCACCCCTGGGGCTGGCTGGCGCTGGTCTGCCCGTTGTACGTCACCTGGTTCATGAGCGCGGGTTCGGCCACGCCGATGCAGGAACGCTACCTGGCCAAGACCAAACCGGCCTACGCCGACTACATGCGACGCGTACCTGCCTTCTTTCCCTGGAGCAAGCCCCGGTGACGCCGTCGACCGAGCTACAGGGCCGCGGCGCCGTCGTCACCGGCGCGGGCAAGGGATTGGGGCGGGCCTACGCCCTGCACCTCGCAGCGCGCGGCGCACGGGTGCTGGTCAACAACCGGCGCCATGCCGGCGAAGGTGATGCGCAGACGTCCGCCGCGCAGACCGTGGCGGCCATCCGCGCGGCCGGGGGCACGGCCGATGCCAACTGGAGCGACGTGAATGACCCGGCCAGCGGGCCAGCAATGGTCGGTGCGGCACTGGACCGCTTCGGCACGCTGGACATCGTGGTGGCGAACGCCGGTGTGGACCAGCCCATGGCGTTCCAGAACCAGGGGCTGGCTGGCTTCCGCGCCATCTTCGACACCAGCTTTTTCGGCAACCTGCATCTGGCGCATGCCGCCTGGCCGCACCTGCTGGCGCAGGGTTACGGCCGCATGGTGCTCACCGCCTCCAGCGCCGGCCTGCACGCCAACCACGGACAG
>JANOUM010000717.1:0-4312 GCA_031416855.1 Rhodoferax sp.
CGATGCCCTTGCCCTCTTGACGCAGGTAACACTCGGCGCCGAAATCGATCACGTGGCCGATCTCCTTGCCGAATTGCTGGTTGTAGGCCACGACCTCGGGAATTTCTTCGGTGACCAGGTACATGTGCTCCATGGCCAGCACCGGCAGTTCGATGCCCACCATGCGGCCGACCTCGCGCGCCCACAGACCGCCAGCGTTAACCACATGCTCGCATTCCACCACGCCCTTGTTGGTGATGACACGCCAGGTGCCGTCCGGCTTCTGCTCCAGGCCATCGACCTTAGTCTGCACCTCGATGGTCGCGCCACCGATACGCGCCGCCTTGGCGTAGGCATACGTGGTGCCCGACGGATCGAGGTGGCCCTCGTTCGGGTCGAGCAGGGCCCCGATGAAATGCCGGTCGTCGATCAGCGGAAAGTAGTTCTTGGCCTCATGCACCGAGATGATCTGGGTGTCCATGCCCAGATAGCGGCCCTTTGCCACCGTGGTCTTGAGGAACTCCATGCGCTCGGGGGTATCGGCCAGCATGATGCCGGCAGACAGGTGCAGCCCGCAGGACTGGCCAGAGATCTCTTCCAGCTCCTTGTACAGTCCGACGGTGTAACTCTGCAACATGGCCACGTTGGGGTCGCCGTTGAGGGTATGGAAACCGCCGGCTGCATGCCAGGTGGAGCCCGACGTGAGCTGGTCGCGCTCTAGCAGCAGCACATCCTTCCAGCCCTTCTTGGTCAGGTGGTAAAGCACCGAGCATCCCACCACCCCGCCACCAATCACTACCACCTGTGCTGTCGTCTTCACGCTGTTGTTCCTTCGATAGGTCTCGGTTCGAACCGATTGTCTTGCAAGTTCAGAAGTCGGTGGGCGCACCGCCCTCGGCCTTGCGCCTGGCCACGAAGGCGTCGAGTTCTTCCTCGATCGCCGGGTCCATCGGCGGGCGCTCGTAGGCCTCCAGCTCCTTCTGCCAGACCTTGTTCGCCTTCTCGATGGCGGTCGGCTTGCCGGCCTGCTCCCAGGTTTCGAAGTTGCGCCAGTCGGACAGGATCGGTGCATAGAATGCCGTCTCGAAGCGCTCCAGCGTGTGCGCCGTGCCGAAGTAGTGCCCGCCCGGCCCGACGTCGCGCACGGCATCCAGGCCCAGGCCGGCCGGGCTCACGTCGAGCGGCGTGAGGAATTCGGCCACCATCTGCAGCAGGTCGACATCGAGGATGAACTTCTCGAATGATGCCGTCAGCCCGCCCTCCATCCAGCCGGCCGAATGCATGATGAAGTTGCCGCCGGCCTGGATCACGGCCCACAACGAGAACACCGATTCATAGGCCGCCTGGGCGTCCACGGTGTTCGCGGCGCACACGTTCGAGGTCCGGTAAGGAATGCCGTATTTGCGGCACAGCTGGCCGCCTGCCAGCACGGCCTTCATGTATTCAGGGGTGCCGAACGCCGGCGCGCCGGTCTTCATGTCAACGTTGGAGGTGAACCCGCCGTACACCACCGGCGCGCCGGGGCGCACTAGCTGGGTGAACGCAATACCGGCAAGGGCTTCGGCATTCTGCTGCGCCAGCGCGCCCGCGATCGTGACTGGTGCCATCGCGCCGGCCAGGGTGAACGGCGTCAGCATGATGATCTGATTGCGCGAGGACATTTCGATGATGCCCTGCAGCATTGGCGTGTCGAGCCGTAGCGGCGAGGAACTGTTGATGATGGAGAACAGCGAAGCCTCCCGGTCCATCTGCTCGCGCGTGATGCCGCGCGCAATGCGGGCGATCTCAAGGCCGTCCTGGTTGCGCTCCTTGCCAAGCGAGTAGGCATGAAATGGCTTGTCGGTGAGCTTGGCGATGTCGGACAGGCAATCCAGGTGGCGGATCGATGCGTGCAGATCGACCGGCTCCACCGGATAGCCCCCACTGGCATGGACCACGTCGTAGCGTTGCGCCAGCCGAACCAGGTTCTGGAAGTCCTTGCGGTTACCGGCCCGGCGACCACCCTGCAGGTCCGAACAGTTCGGTGGGCTTGCCACCTGGGCGAACACCAGGTTCTTGCCGCCGATCCGCACGTTGCGCTCGGGATTGCGTGCATGCAGCGTGAACTCGGAGGGACAGGTCTTGATGGCCTCCAGGATCAGGTTGCGGTCGAAACGCACGCGTTCGGAGTCCGGCTTGACATCGGCTCCGGCCTTCTTGAGGATGGCCCGGGCCTCTGGGTGCATGAAATCCATGCCCATCTCCTCGAGGATGGTCATGGAGGCGTCATGGATCGCCTCTAGTTCGTCTTCCGAGACCACAGGGGTCTGGGGAAACCGGTGTTGGAGTTTGCGGTACTTGCTGGTCGACAAGGCCGCGCGCACCGTGCCACTGGAGCGACCGGCGCGTCGGCGCGCCGTGCCGCCGGGGGTGGGAAGTGCTTCGGACATGGACATGGCTCCCGGAAAGTTACGTTGTGCGCGCACGAGTATCCGGTAAAAGCCAGGCCGCGTCGGCACCATGTTTATGCGGGGTGGTCATGAGCCAGAGTCATGCACTGCAGTGGCACCACCGGCCCTTGCGCCGATGCTGCCAGCCCAATACCGGCCGGGCCCCGCCCCGCACCAAAGCCCTGCGGTTTGCGGGCCCGACAACGCAAAACGCCCACTGAGAACAGTAGGCGTTTTGTGACCGGCATTCAGACCGGGTATTTGGTTGCGCGAGCAAGATTTGAACTTGCGACCTTTGGGTTATGAGCCCAACGAGCTACCAGGCTGCTCCATCGCGCGGCAAGGCATGAGTGTAACCTATCCAGCCTTCGTTGCGTCGGCAGGAACCTCATTAATTTCAGGGCGATCCACCAGTTCGACCAGGGCCATGGGTGCGTTGTCTCCGACGCGGAAACCCATTTTCAGGATGCGCGTGTAACCACCCGGTCGGGCGTTGTAACGCGGGCCGAGCTGGTCAAACAGCTTGGTCACGCTGTCGCGATCGCGCAGGCGGTTGAAGGCGAGGCGGCGATTGGCCACGGTGGCGACCTTGGCCAGTGTGATCATTGGCTCGACCACGCGGCGCAGTTCCTTGGCCTTGGGCAAGGTCGTCTTGATCGCTTCATGCTCGATCAGCGAATTCATCATGTTGCGCAGCATGGCGAGCCGGTGCTCGCTGGTGCGGTTGAGTTTACGTAGTCCGTGTCCGTGGCGCATGGTGCTTTCTCCGATCCGTTATTTGACAGACAGCCGTACCAGGTACTGCCTGCTGCACACGACCCTTGCGGGTCAATTCATTCAGCGCTTTTCGAGGGCTGCCGGCGGCCAGCTCTCCAGCTTCATACCCAAGGTCAGGCCGCGCGAAGCAAGGACTTCCTTGATCTCGTTGAGCGACTTGCGGCCCAGGTTGGGTGTCTTGAGCAATTCGTTCTCAGTGCGCTGGATCAGGTCACCGATGTAGTAAATGTTCTCTGCCTTGAGGCAGTTCGCCGAGCGAACCGTCAGCTCCAGTTCGTCGACCGGGCGCAGCAGGATCGGGTCGAACTGGGTGTTGCCGCGCGGTGTCGGCGTATCGAAGGCCCCAGCCAGCTCGCTGCCTTCCAATTGCGCGAACACGGCCAATTGCTCGACTAGCACCTTGGCAGACGCGCGAACCGCGTCTTCCGCCGAAATTGCGCCGTTGGTCTCGATCTCCACCACCAGCTTGTCGAGGTCGGTGCGTTGCTCGACACGAGCGCTTTCCACGGTGTAGCTGACACGCTTGACCGGCGAAAAGGATGCGTCGAGCACAATGCGGCCGATCGACTTGGTCGGCTCGTCACCATGCCGGCGCATCGTGCCGGGCACATACCCACGGCCCTTTTCCACCTTGATCTGCATGTCGAGCTTGCCGCCATGGGACAGATTGGCAATCACGTGCCCGGGGTTGATCACTTCCACGTCATGCGGAGTCTGGATGTCGGCAGCCGTGACGACGCCGTCACCCTCCTTGCGCAGGCTCAGCGTGACTTCTTCGCGGTTGTGCAGCTTGAACACCACACCCTTGAGGTTCAACAGGATGTTGACCACATCCTCTTGCACGCCGTCAATCGACGAATACTCGTGCAGTACACCGGCAATGGTCACTTCCGTGGCGGCATAACCCGGCATAGACGACAACAGTACCCGGCGAAGTGCGTTGCCCAAAGTGTGGCCATAACCACGCTCGAACGGTTCCAGGGCAACTTTGGCGCGATTGGCACCGAGTTGCTCAACGTTGATGGCTTTGGGTTTCAGCAGATTTGTTTGCATGCAGACTTCCTCTCAATACCCCCGACTCGTTACATCGGTAAGGCTGGTGAAGCGCCTGAACCACAGTGCCCTGC
>JANOUM010000718.1:0-4046 GCA_031416855.1 Rhodoferax sp.
CGGGTGATGTAGCGACACAGTTGCTCCAGCGCCTGGCGGTCATCGGCCGCGCAGCGCACGGCAGCGTGCTACTCTGTTTCCATTGTTATCGGCGCACAGCGTCTGCTTGAACTCCGTCTGCCTGGGCATGGCGCCCTGCACCGTCAACACCTTCTGCCCGGCGCGCGGGCCGAAGGCAATGCGGTAAGTACACGCTGCGGCTTGAAGCGGCCTGAGCGTGCGGGCCTCATCCGAATCGCCGTCGTTGTCGGCCATGTAAGTCGAACCCTCTTCTTCGACCAGCACCCCCCGACGGGTGAGCAGCTTGCGTCAATCGGGTGATGATCTTGTGCAACACCGCCTGCAGCGCTTCGTCGGTTGGCGCCGCTACTTCGGCGAACTCCGGTGCACCTTCGGCGCTGCGCCGGTACACGCCGTCCAGCACCAGGCAATGCAGATGAATGTTGAGGTTGGCGGTTGACCCAAAGCGTTCGATCAGCGTGACGGCGCCGCTGTCGGCTTCGCCGGGCTTGAGCCCAGCCTGGCCGAGCAGATGGCGCGTGATCACGCGGTGCACCACCTGCAGCACCGGCGTCACCAGCTTGGGCTGTGCGGCCAGCAGCAGGCGCAGCGGTGCAGCCTATCCCAAGCCGCGAGCCGCACAACCACGAAAGGTTTTGCAGAGGCTCCCTAGAGCAAGTGGTGCATTGAGGCGCTGCTTGCCGGGTGGCATAATCGTCATACACATCCAAGGTGTATGACCATGAACACACGAACCAATATTGTTTTAGATGACGACCTAGTAGCCCAGGCCATGCTGCTTGCGCGGGTCTCGACCAAGAAAGCGGCTGTTGAGGCGGCGCTTCGGGCTTACGTTCGCAAGCCCGATTACTCGGGTTTGCTGGCGCTTGAAGGCAAGGGTTTGATTGACCCCGATTACGACCCGAGAGGCCCTTACGGCTTGACAAAAGCCGCGCTTGAACGGCGGGGTTGGCATACCTTTGAAGATGCACGCCTGGCGCATGAAAACCAACTGGATGATCTTCACAAAAAAGCCAATAAGCCAGTCGAGCCCAGCCGCAAGCCTCTGGCGAAACAAAAACGCTCCAAACTGACCGCAGCGTGATTGTTGACACTTCTGCCTGGATTGAGTTTTTGCGGGGGACGGGGTCACACGCGCATTTGAGGTTAAAACAGGCATTTAATGAAGCTGGCGCGATTTGGATTCCAGAAGTGGTTTACCGCGAGGTCTTGCAAGGCGCCGGCAGCGTGCGGCACTTGGTCGAGCTGCAAAGTACGCTCGATGAAATGCAGCATTACGTTAGCCCCGACCCCTTCGAATTGGCACGAAACGCCGCTTTGCTTTATGCCCGCTGCCGCTGGCAAGGCATCACCATTCGCAGCCCCAACGATTGCCTGATAGCTGCCTGCGCCATTGAAGCTGATGTGCCTTTACTCCACGCCGACCGTGATTTTCTGACCCTCGCTTCTATTGACAAGCGTCTGCAACTACTTTGACTTTGACTTTATGACCACTGTCCACACCTCCTCCATCACCTCACTGCCCCTTCTAGCGCGAGGCAAAGTCCGCGACAACTACGCCGTGGGCAAAGACCGCCTGCTGATGGTGGCCAGTGACCGCATCAGTGCGTTTGACGTCATATTAGGAGGAATGGCACTTACTTTGTAAATATTCGGTGAACCCGTTGCTGTGGATCGAGCCGGGGGTGGGCAATCGTGGTGGTCTGTTGATCCGGGATGTCTTTGGGTAAAGTCTGGAGTGCGGCAAAGTTTGTCTGAATGGCTCATCAAGGGGGGACTTTGAAAGCAACGCGGACCACGATGCCCAAGAGCGCAACGAGCCCCAGGCCCAGTAGCTGCACGAAGTGTTCAGGTGCTGATTTGCAACGGCGCATCATGACTTATCCGGTGCGCCTGATCGATCCGCCCGCGCGGCTGGGCCAGCAAGTCGACGTCGGGCGCGTTGCGCTGTACATGTGCCAGTCGTGCGGGCACCGCATGCCAACCGCCGCTGGACAGGCCAAGATCGAGCGTATCGTCGGGCAATTGACGCGAGTGCTTTTTGGAGCTGCCCCGTGAGTGGTGAACTCATTGCTGAGCTCACCACCGAGCGAGGTGCATGGCGGGCACCATCGCAGGGCTGAGCTTGGAGCAGCATGCGGCTGGTCAAGCACGAGCACGCTGAATCGGTGCTGAGGTGGCGAATTCGTCGTGCCGTGTTATTGGCAAAGCACCTCGGCGAAGTCCTTTCGCATCGAGTACAGCCAGATGTCCTTGACGGGGATGATCTGGTGGTGGACCCTGGATTTTTTGCCTCGCCCGGTGGTCTGCCCAACATGGATCCAGTTGGCCGCCTTGTAGCAGGTGCCGCGATGACGCATGGACTCGACAAAGGTCTCAAGCAGCACCGGGCGGTAGCCGTAGCGCTGGTGCCAGTCATGGGGGAGCTGGCGGGCGATGCGCGCGAGAATCTTGGAGGCAAGTCCCAAGGAGCGGACCCAGGGCAGGATGAGGAAGCGGGCGTTGTTGACGACGAGTTGGAGGTTTTTTAGGCGCTGGTGCTCAGCCCAGCCGATGAAGCTCTCGCGTGGGGCAAGCTTCCAGGCGCTGGCGCCAAAGCTCAGCAGCGCGACGAGTTGGTCGCCGGCGAAGACGTTGTAGCGCATCTGGCTGCCCGACATGGGCGTATAGCCCAGGTAGTGGTAGCGCGCGATGTACTCGTTCCAAAGGCGCGAGGTCGCTCCAGGGGTGACACAGCGAAACGTCAGGGGCCCGAGTTGGTGCACCGGTTGCAGGATTGGCGCCTGGGGGTCGGTGGCCGCAGTGGGCAGCAGGAATCGGGGCTTGTCGCGTATGCCCATACTTTGCGCCGCCGGCAATGTGATCAAGCCGTCGGCCTGCATGCGCAGCATCGCCACACGGCAAGTCAAATCCTTGAGTTCGCCGTTGGGCTTGAACCACCCCAACAACTCGCACACCTTGCGCGACAGGGGCCTGCGTTTGAGCGAGGGGTTTTGTCGCATCAGTTGCTCGATCAGCGCCATGTCTTGGGCTGAGAAGTCACGCCCGCAGTAAATGCTCATGAGCTGTCGATGCCTTCGTCAACGCTGTGCGCGTCTTGGGCGCCACGGCGCATCCAGGCAAGCCGATGCTCATCCATGCTCCAGGGGAGAAATGCATTGAGGTCTGCCGGTGCCTGATTCCCATTGACCGCGCAAGCCTGCAGGAATGCGCCCAGCCAGATGCGCGCATTGATCTTCCATAGCCTGACGGTCATCAGTAAGCCGTACATGGTGGCGGCCAATTGGCCGGACCATTGGCTGCCAGAGCCGTAAAAATTCTTGCGTCCGACCACACACAAGCGCGCTGCCCGTTCGGCCGTGTTGTTGTCCATCGCCACCCAGGGGTGCTCGACAAATACGGTGAGGCCCGCCCAATGGTTCTTCATGCTTTGGAGCACCTTGGCCGCAGGCTTGGCCAGCGTGGGATTGGCCAGCTGGCGCGTCACGCTCGTCGGCCATGCACTGCAATGCCTGGCGCAACTGCGCGTCGCGCTGGGCGCGCTGGGCGCTATCGATCTGCGCCCCAAGGCGTTGCTTGTTCAGGTGATACAGCTCGCCAATAGCGCTTACCCAGACCAGCGCCCAGTCCAACAGTTGCGGATGGGAGTTGGCCAGATTGAGGTAGTCGCGCCTTTGATGCGCCCAGAAAAAAGCCAGCATCACCCCGGGGGTCAGGCGGGCGAACTTCTTGTAGCCCGAGTACCGGTCGCAACTGATGATCCCGCTGACCACGCCGTGGAGTTCGTCCTGCACCACCTTGGCCGAGCGTGAGGGGTCCAGCACATAGTGCACCACCGAGGGTGATTGATCACCAGCTCAATATGTTCCAGCCGGCTTGAGCAGCCGGGCCCAGCTCAGCCGCACCGCTCGGTGGTGCGCACAGTTCGCCTCGCACTGGGCAGGCTTTGCTTCCTGGGCGGGCGCCTCGGGCTCCTGCGGCACAACCAGCGCGCGCAGCTTGGCGTTGGGTGCCAGCACGCCATG
>JANOUM010000719.1:0-2457 GCA_031416855.1 Rhodoferax sp.
CGGCCTGCAACAGACTGGCTGTGCCATGCGGTCCATCGGCATGGCGGACTGTACCGGCCCGCTGAAGTGATCGAACGCGCCTGCGGCTTTGCCGCGACCGAGGTGCCGCTGCTGGACTATCTCGAGGCGAAGTTCGGCCAGCTCTACGGAGTCTGATCGATCCCGCGCGGCACGACCGTCGGCCGTTTCAGATGCGGCGTGCCAGTTCAGGCGGGTTCGCGGATTTCTGACGGAAATGCGCGCTACCTTCGGGTGCCAGCTTGGCGCCGGCCTGCCGCACTGCATCGTCATCCACCTTGACCAGTGGTGTGTACTGGGGGTGGTGGTGTTCCAGGTAGGGGTTGTTGCGCGCCGCGTTGAAGCAGAACAGCACCGTCCAGCGCCGGTTTGGCGATCGGTTCTGGTCCGAGCGGTGCATCACGTTGGCATGGAAGAACAGGCCGTCGCCGGGTTCGAGCTCCACATACACCAGCTCGAGTTGCTGCTTCATCTGCTCGACCCGGCGCATGTCGGCGCCGACCTGCTCGCCAGGCAACACCCCATGGTCGACCCGCCCCGCCAGGTGCGAGCCGCGCAGCACCTGCAGGCAGCCGTTGTCGCGGTTTGCGCGGTCCAGCGCCACCATCACGCTGCCCATGGTGGGGTACATGCAGCCGTTGTGGTACCAGTAGCCGTAGTCTTGGTGCCACTCCCAGGCGCCACCGTCGAAGGGCTCCTTGGCGGTGAGTTTGGAGTGGTAGTGGTAGACCTCGCCCCCAAGCATGTCTTCCATCGTGTCGACCACGCGCCGCGAGCGCGCGGCCAGGCCATAGACACTTTCTCCGGGGTGGTTCCAGAGCGCCATGCGGGTGCTCTTGCCCTCGGCATCCTTGCGGTCGTACAGGCTCGCGCGCAACGCTGGATCCTGCTCCATCGCGTCGCGCATCAAGCCGATCTCCAGGGTGTCAAAGAGCCCGCGCACGATGACGTAGCCGTCGCGTTCGTATTGGGCGCGTTGCTCGGGGTTGAACAGGCTGGGCATGCAGGGGCTCCTGGTGGTTCGGTGAATCAACCCGTCAGCGCCGCGCGCCGGCTGCGCGCAACAGGCCGGCAACCGCGCGCTGGCCGCGTTGCTCGGCATGGGCCAGCGGGGTCACGCCCTGGGCATCGGGCAGATCGCCGCGCGCGCCGGCGGCCAGCAGCAGTGCCACGATCTGCGTGTGCGCAGCGCCGCCGTCGCCCAGGATGATGGCCTCCAGCAGAGCCGTCCAGCCCAGGCGATTGACGTGGTCCAGTGCGATGGTCGTCGAGAGCAGCTCGCGCACCGTCTCCACATGGCCATGGTGCGCGGCGGGTATCAGCGCCGTACCGCCGTAACGGTTGGTGCTTTTCAGGTCCGCGCCCCCCGCCAGGGTCAGCCGCAGGATCTCGAGCCGCCCCTCGGCCCCGGCGTACAGGAAGGGCGTGTCCTGGATGTTGTCCTTGGCGTTCACGTCGGCGCCGCGGCCAATCAACAGGCGCGCGGCGTCCACCCGGTTGGCGTATGTGGCCACCAGCAGGGCGGTGCGGCGCTGGTTGTCGCGGCTGTCCACCGGCGTGCCGGCGTCCAGCAGCCGCGTCAGCGTGGTCAGGTCGCCGCGTTGTGCAGCGTCGGTCAGGCCGGTCGCGGAGGCGTTGGTGGTCGGTGCGTTCAAGAGCGCGAGCCCTGCCACAACCACGACGGCGAGTAGGCGGGTGCGTCTGGATGGCATGGTGAAGGCATGGTAGCAAGCTTCGCGGCATGACGTGCAGTGGAGCCTTGTTGGCGCCTGCAAGTCCACTTGCAGGTTGCGCATAATGGGCCTGACCCATGCCGACTACGCGCACCGCCGTGCGAGCGCAGTGGGCCCAAGGACGCACCGACATGACCAAACCCCGCCTCATCTATTTCGACTTCGCCGGCAGCCGCGGCGAGGAATGCCGCATCGCCCTGCACCTCGCTGGCGTCGATTTCGACGACGTGCGCGTGGCTGGCACCGACTGGCCCGCGCGCAAGCCCGATACGCCATTCGGCGCCATGCCGGTGCTCGAATTGCCCGGCAAGCCGCCGCTGGGTGAATCCAACGCGATCCTGGTGTACATCGGGCGTCGGCACGGGCTGCATCCCGCTGACGACCTCGAAGCGGCCCACCACGAGGCGCTGATGAGTTATGCCGAGCAGCTGCGCCACCATATCAGCCCCCTGCTGCGCATCACCGACGAGGCGCTCAAACGCAGCGCGCGCGAGGAACTTGCCAGGAGCTACCTGCCGGCCTGGGGTGCGAACGTCGAACGCCAACTTGGCGACCACCCGTTCGTCGGCGGCGACACGCTGCAGGTCGTCGACCTCAAGCTGTACATGGTGGTGCGCTGGTTGATATCGGGCACGATGGACCATGTGCCGACGACCGTCTTCGACACCTGCCCGAAGCTCAAGCGCCTGTGCCAGCAGGTGGGCGA
>JANOUM010000720.1:0-1582 GCA_031416855.1 Rhodoferax sp.
GAACAGTCGGGCCATGCCGGTTTTGTGTCGGCGCTGGTAGGCCGGCAGATGGTCGGCCTGACACACCATGCCGGGCGCAATCCGTTGCAGGTGGGGGTGGCACTGGGCGACCAGAAGCTGCATGTCGACGCCTGCGCCACCGGCCGCGCCCTGCTGGCGTTGATGCCCGACGATGCGGTGCGCGAACTGCTTGGCGGGCAGGTGTCCCGTGTCGCGGCGCAGGCGCCGGCCACGCTGGACGAACTCTTCGAACGCCTGGCGCAGGTGCGCGAACGGGGTTACGCCGAATCCCACAACGAGGCCGGCAGGGGGGTGGGCGCAATTGCGGTGGCGGTGCGCGACGACCGTACGGCCGAAGTGCTGAGTTTCTGCATCACCTTTCCCGAGGCGACCGTCGATGCGACGGAAGTCCGCTTCCTGGCTGCGGGTCTGCTGCAGGCCCGCGCCGACATCATGAGGACATCGGCATGACCTTACCCACCCTGAGCGGCAAACGCTGGCGCGTCGGCTTCGACATCGGCGGCACCTTCACCGACTTCGTGCTGTTCGACCGCCAGGCCGGCCGCGTGTTCCTGCACAAGCGGCTGACTTCGTCCGACGACCCGTCGCGCTCGGCGCTGATCGGCCTCGGAGAGCTGATGGACAAGGGCGCGATCACCCTGGCCGAGGTCGATGACATCGTGCACGGCACCACGCTGGTCACGAACGCCATCATCGAACGCAAGGGCGGCGCACGCATGGGCTTGCTCACGACCGCGGGTTTCCGCGACATCCTCGAGATGGGCACCGAGCAGCGTTACGACATCTACGACTTGTTCCTGCAGTTTCCCGAGCCACTGGTGCCGCGTGATCGCCGGCTCGAAGTGGCCGAACGCCTGGACAGCCAGGGCCGCGTGCTCCAGGCGCTCGACCCGGCCGAGGTGCGTGCGCGGCTGGCACAACTGCAGGCGGCTGGCGTCAACGCGGTGGCTGTGTGTTTCCTGCACGCCTACCGCAACCCGGTGCACGAACGGATGGTGGCCGAACTCGCAGCGCGCGAGTTTCCGCAACTGGCTCTGTCGCTGTCAAGTGCCGTGGTGCCCGAGATATCGGAATACCAGCGCTGCGTGACCACCGCCGCCAACGCTTTCGTGCAGACGCTGATGAGCGCCTATCTCGAAAAATTGCAGCGCGAACTCGCCGCGCGTGGTTTTACTGGCGCCTTGCGGCTGATGCATTCCGCGGGCGGGCTGATGTCGCCGCAGACGGCCTGCGCGTTCCCGATCCGACTGCTGGAGTCGGGGCCGGCCGGCGGCGGGCTGGCCACGGCCTGGTTTGGCCAGCTCGCCGGCCACAAGGATGTGATTTCCTTTGACATGGGCGGCACCACCGCCAAGGCGGCGCTGATCGAAAACGGGCAGTTCGAGGTGATGCCGATGCTCGAGGCGGCGCGCGTGCACCGCTTCACCAAGGGCTCCGGATTGCCGATCAAGACGCCGGTGATCGACATGATCGAGATCGGCGCCGGTGGCGGGTCGATCGCCGCCATCGACGCGCTGGGGCTGCTCAAGGTCGGGCCGCATTCGGCCGGCTCGGCGCCGGG
>JANOUM010000721.1:0-6398 GCA_031416855.1 Rhodoferax sp.
CGCCGATGCGATGGCGCAGATCACGGCGATGTTGAGGTCGCACAGGCGCGTGTTGGCCGGATCCAGAATACCGGACGCCAACCCAAGCATGTCGGCGCAAAACGGGTGGCGTGCGTAGCTGCTGCGCAGCAAGTCGACGTGCTTGCGCCGCCACGGCTGGGCATCATCGACTGCAATCATGTGGATCTTGTCCGACAGATGCTGGCGCAGCACCGGCACCGTCACCCAGTGCGCGGCGCCGTTCACAAGCACGCGGTTGCGGTTTTGCCACGACTGCTTCTCGAACTGCACATCGTCCAGAAACACGAACACGTCCGCCTGCGCGATCAGGTTCAGGTAACCCGCCCAGGGCATGTACGTCGGCTGCATGATCACGCATCGCATGGTCATATTTCCGCTCAACTGCGCCCGGCCGGAACGACGGCCTCGGCACGCAGGATACCCATCACCAGCATGTCATGGCGCACGCCGTCACTCAGGAAGTGTGCACGCAGGCGGCCTTCGGGCACAAAACCGCAGGCCTCATAACAGCGGATGGCGCCGGCGTTGTCGGCCATGACCCGCAGGAACACCCGGTACAGGTCGAGCTGGACGAAGGCCCGCTCCAGCAGCAACTGGAGCGCCGCGCGGCCCTGGCCGCGGCCCCGCGCCCCGACGTCGCCGATGAAGATGCCGAGTTCGGCCACGCCGCTGATCCAGTCGATGAACATCAGCCGCGCCACACCGATCACCTGACCGTCGCCACGCTCGAAAATGCCCAGGAACACCTGGTTGGGATCAGCCGCGTGGTGGTCCATCCATGCGTGCACGGCGGCATCGGAAAACAGCGCCGGATGGGCCGCAATCTGGTGGGCCAGGTTGCGGTCGTTCTTCCATGCCGCGAGGCGCGCCAGATGCGATGCACCGAGAGGCGCCAGAAATACGGCGGGCGCGCGCATAGCGCCCGTGGCCATCCCGCCGCTGCTGTGTGCACAGTGCGCCAGCATCTCGTCCACGACGCGCCCTGCGCCCAGGCCGTCGACCACACCCGCGCCACGCTCCCCCAGCGCCTGCAGTTGCGCCGACTGCCGCCAGAAGTCCTCTACTTGCACCTGCAAAACGGCGTCGGACACATCCGCGGCACGCCCCAGCAGACGGATCCAGCCCTGCTGCTGCAGGTGGTTCAGCGCCTGAACCTGGTTCTCGGCTGCCGCCAACACCAGCGAAGGCAGGCCCAGGCACAGCCGCTCCCAGGTGGACACACCACCGCCGCAGACGGCCATGCGCGCGCGCGCCATCAGTTGTGCCACCTGGTCCGTGGCCACATGCAGCCGGGTGGCCGCATGGCCCGGGGTGGCCAACGCATCGCGCAATGGCCCGAGATGCGGATAAGTGGCGCCAACCACCACATCGCAGGGAGTGCCGGCCGCACAGATCCCGGCGGCCGCCTGCACGCAGCGCAGCGTCAGGTTGTCGGCATCGGCACCGCCGAATCCGATGAACAGGGACTGCCGCGCGGCGAACGGCGGCTGGTTCCGGCGTGCCTCGGCGAACTCGCCGCGCAGCAGGGCGAAGGCCGGCCCGAGCAGGCAGCGTGCGGCGTTGTTGGTCCGCGGCCGGTACCGCAACACCGCATCGGTATGGGCGTTGAAGTCCAGCAGCAGATCGCAATCGTGCGGGCGGTCGGCAAGGTCATCGATCACCAGCAGGTGGCGCGTCGCCGGACGGACGGCGCGCTCCCACGGCGCTGCCAGGGCATAGTGGTCGACTACCAGCCAGTCGATGTCAAGCGGCCCCAGCGTGGCGCGCGTCTGCTCGGCATCCTCCCGCCAGCTGCCACCCAGCCAGGCGGCGTACGGCGCATCATCCGACCGCGCGCCATCCGCCATGCGACCCCGAAACGGCGGGAGTACTTCCACGCCATGGCCCTGTGCCCGCACCAGCGCCTCCTGCGGGCCCCAGGCGCGCGCGACGAAAATGCAGCGGGCGCCGCGCCGCGTCAGATCCTCGGCCAGGCCCAGGCATCGCATCAGATGGCCGGTGCCAATATGCAACGACGCCTCGACACGAAACGCAACACGCGGTCTTGCCGTATGGGCCATGCCTAGGACTGCATCACTTTGAAAAGGAGCTCGGCGCGCAACCAGTCATCCGGCGTGTCGATGTCCTGCACCCGGTGCCGGGGCAGTTCGACCGGGAAAGCGCGGGCGGAGAAGATCGGCCGCTGCTCCATCCAGGCGCGCGCGCTGCCCCAGCAGAACTGGCCGGCATCATGCCAGGCCGGCTCCAGATCCTGCGAGCGGGTGGAAAAATGCTGCGGCGCGAACATCTGCATGCTGCCCGTCGGCTCCAGGCGGATCGCGCGCTGGATCGGAAAGGCATAAGACGTGACGGCCAGGGTGTAATCGGCATCCCGCTCCTGCAACAGCGCCAGCCCCCGGGCCAGGTCTTGCGGGTGCACAAACGGAGCGGTGGCGTAAATGCAGCAGGTCTGCCCGAACGCCTGTCCACGCTGTGCAAACCAGTCGATGGCGTGGCGAATCACCGCGACCGTGCCGGTCATGTCGTCCGATAGCTCCGTCGGCCGCATGAACGGCACTTGGGCGCCGCTGTGGCGCGCCACCTCAGCAATCTCCGCGTCGTCGGTGGACACCACCACGGCGTCGAAGCAACGGCTTTGCAAAGCGGCCTCGATCGACCACGCGATGATGGGCTTGCCGCAGAAAGCACGAATATTCTTGCGCGGGATGCGTTTGCTGCCACCCCGGGCCGGAATGACCGCAAGTTTCACGACACGGCGCCTATCAGGGCCTGCACCACGTGGTCCTGCTGCGTCGGACCCAATCCAGGGTACAGCGGCAGCGTGATGCAACGACGGTAATAGGCCTCGGCATGCGGAAAATCCCCCGCCTTGAACCCCAATGCCCGGTAGTAGGGCTGCAAGTGGACCGGGATGTAATGCACGGCCACTCCCACACCGACGCCGCGCATGGCGGCGAACACCTCGCCCCGGCTGCGTCGAACACCCGGGGCCAGTTCGATCACGTACAGGTGCCACGCCGAACTGCGGTCTGGTGACGGAGCAGGCACCAACACCGGCAAGTGTTTCAGCAGCTCGTCGTAACGCGCGGCAACATTCACGCGGGCTGCCAGGATCGCGTCGAGCCGCTCAAGCTGGGACAAACCCAGCGCCGCATGCAGGTCGGTGAGACGGTAGTTGTAGCCCAGCGCCTGCATCTCGTAGACCCAGGGGCCCTCGGGCACATCGACGAAACGGGCCGGCTCGCGCTCCATGCCATGGCTGCGGAACATCTCCATGCGCCGGGCCAATTCGGCGTCCTGGGTCAGCGCCATGCCGCCTTCGGCCGTGGTGATGATCTTGACCGGGTGGAAACTCAGTACGGTGATGTCGCTGTAGCGGCAGTCGCCGATGGCGGTGTCCTGGTAACGCGCGCCCACCGCATGCGAGGCGTCCTCGATCACGAAGAAGCCGTACTGGCGCGACAAGCGGCGGATCTCGGCCATGTTGCACGGCAGGCCCGAGAAATGCACCGGAACAACGATCTTCGGCAAACGACCCTGCCCCGCGGCCTTTTCCAGCTTGTCGGCCAGGGCGCCCACGCTCAGGTTGCGCGAACGCGGATCGATGTCGACGAAATCGACATCCGCCCCGCAGTAGCGCGCGCAGTTGGCAGACGCAATGAAGGTGTTGGGTACGGTCCACAACAGGTCACCCGGGCCCAGGTCCAGCGCCAGGCAGGCGATGTGCAATGCACTGGTCGCGCTGTTCACGGCCACCGCATGGGCCGCCCCGACGCGCTCGGCGATAGCCCGCTCGAAGCGCGGCACAGCCGGGCCCTGGGTCAGGAAGTCGGAGCGCAGCACCTCCAGTACGGCGCGTTCGTCGGCGTCGGAAACGTCGTGCCTGCCGTAGGGAATCATGGTGCCGGACTCAGTGGGTCGAGCCGGGCTCGACATGGGTGGCAATCAGGTGGCGAAGCTGCTCGACCGACAGGAACTCCGAATTGCTGCCACTGTCGTAACAGAAGCCCGGCGCCACGGGCTGCGAGCCGGTGCGGGCGCAGTAGTCTTCCAGGGTGTAGCTGCCGCCCGACGGCAGGATCGCAAAATAGTCGCCCATGTCGACGGTATTGAAGCTGTCACTGGAGGTGATCATCTCCTCGTGGATTTTCTCCCCTGGTCGTACACCGGTCACCAGGTGCTGGCACTCCGGTCCGATCGCCCGCGCCACATCGGTGATCCGGTAGGACGGAATCTTCGGCACCAGCACCTCGCCGCCCCACGCGTTTTCGATCGACCACAACACCATGTCCACACCTTCCTGCAGGCTGATGTTGAAGCGGGTCATGGCCGGATCCGTGATCGGCAACACGCCTGAGCTGCGTTTGGACAGGAAGAACGGGATCACCGAACCCCGGCTGCCCATCACGTTGCCATAACGCACGACACTGAACCGGATGTCCCGGTGGCCCTTGATGTTGTTGGCCGCCACGAACAGCTTGTCGGAACACAGCTTGGTGGCACCATACAGGTTGATCGGCGCAGCCGCCTTGTCGGTGGACAGCGCCACGACCCGGTGCACCGAGGTGTCCAGGCAGGCCTCGATCAGGTTCTGTGCACCCAGCACGTTGGTCTTGATGCATTCGAACGGGTTGTACTCGGCCGCCGGAACCTGCTTGAGCGCGGCCGCATGGACCACGATGTCGATGCCCTCCAGCGCCCGGCGCAGACGGTCCTGGTCGCGGATATCGCCGATGAAATAGCGGATGGCCCGGTACTGTTTTTCCGGGAACACCTGTGCCATTTCGAACTGCTTGAGTTCGTCGCGCGAAAAAACCACCAGGCGGCGCACTTCCGGGAACCGTTCCAAGACTGTCTTTACGAAGGCCTTGCCAAAGGAGCCGGTGCCTCCGGTGATCAAAATTGACTTGTTGTTGAGCATTGCGGATCCATCGAAACTTGCTTGCGCGATTATCCCATCGGGACCCGCCACGAAAACGAAGGGCACCCGAAGGTGCCCTTTGCAGCCGGAGCGCCAATTCCGCTGGCTGTCAGAAGTGGATCCCCCGCATCATCTGCTGCAGCGCCACCGCTTCGGCCGACAACTGCTGCTTGACCGGCTTGTCGCCCGGCTTGGCGCCCTTGGCTGCGGTGGAGTCCGGGAACATCCGGAAACTGGTGTTCATGGCAATCTGCGCCACCCGCGGCAACAGCGCGTGCAGCACCTGCCCGGTGATTCCCAGGCGGGTGGCGATGCGCACTGGCTTGAAGATGCAGGCCTGCGCGACCATGTCGGCCGCCTCTTGCGGCGACAGGGTGGGCACGTTGTTGTACAGGCCGGTCGGGGCGATCATCGGCGTGCGCACCAGCGGCATGTTGATGGTGGTGAACGAAATGCCCTGGTCTGCGAACTCGCTGGACGCGCAACGGGTCCAGGCATCGAGCGCTGCCTTGGAGGCCACGTAGGCGGAAAAACGCGGCGCGTTGGTCAACACACCGATCGAGCTGATGTTGACCACATGGCCGTTCTTCTTGCCCACCATGCCCGGCAGCACACCCATGGTGACACGCAGACAGCCGAAATAGTTCAGCTGCATGGTGCGTTCGTAGTCGTGGAACCGGTCGTAGCTGGACTCGATCGCACGCCGGATCGAGCGGCCGGCGTTGTTGATCAGAAAATCCACGCCGCCGTGGTTGGCCTGCAGCAAGCTGGTGAAACGGTCGCAATCGGCCATGTCGGCGATATCCACCGGGTAAGCCACGAAGCGGTAGCCCTTGGCCCGGGCCTCCTTGCAGGCTTCCTCGAGTTTGTCCGCGTCGCGGCCGCAGATGATGGTGGTGGCACCGGCCTCGGCGAACTTGTGTGCGGCGGCCAGGCCGATGCCCGAGGAGCCACCGGTTACCAGCACCACCTTGCCCGCCACCGTGCCGCGCAGCGAACGATCGATGTGCAGGTCCGGGTCGAGGTGGCGCTCCCAGTAGTCCCACAGGCGCCAGGCGTAGTCGTTCAGGTTCGGGCACTCGACGCCCGAGCCCTTGAGCATCGCCTGCGTGTCGCGGCAATCGAAGCGGGTCGGGTAGTTCACGAAGGTCATCATGTCGGGGGGAACGCCGAGGTCTTTCATGACCGCGTTGCGCACCCGGCGCACCGGCGCCAGCGCCATCAGGCCCTTGGTAATACTGCGCGGGATAAAACCGAGCAGGGCGGCATTGATGAACAGGTTCATCCTGGGCGCATGCGCGGCGCGGCTGAAAATATCCAGCACGTCGCCCACACGGGAGCCCACCGGGTCAACCAGGTGATAGCATTTTTTGGCAATGCCCTTGCTGTGGCTGATGGTGTCCAGCGCGTCCACCACAAAGTCCACCGGCACAATATTGATGCTCCCGCCCTCCAG
>JANOUM010000722.1:0-2759 GCA_031416855.1 Rhodoferax sp.
TGCGACGACACCGAGTTCTGCTTCTATTTCGTGTTGTCAGGCGCGGCGACGGTAACGGTCGCCGGTATGTCCCACACCCTGGGGATGGACGACAGTATCACGATTCCGAGTCGGCAGCGCTACGCCTGGGCCGGATGCAGCGCCGACCTGGCATTGCTGGAGGTGACCTTGCCGGCCGCGTTCCCAGGTTGCCCTGATAACGATCGGTGAAACCGACGCCACCCTGCCAAGGGCGCAATAACGAGTCCGGTGCGACGTCACAGGGTTGGACCATCACGACGGCGCCGTCCAATCGGTGGTCAAGCGGAATTGGCCAGAGCGGCGATCCGCTCCACTGCCTCCTGCAAGACCGCGTCGGGCACGGTCAGCGAAATCCGGATGAAGTCCCTGGCCTGTTCGCCAAAGGAGGATCCTGGCATCACGGCGACCTGCTTTTCGGCCAGCAGACGCCAAGCGAACTCCGAACCCGACCATCCGGTCGGGGACACATCGACCAGCATGAACATGCCAGCGGCGGGCATCAAGGGCTGCAGTTTGTCGCAACGCGCCAACACCGACTGGGCGAGCCGGGCACGCCGCAGGTAGGCCTGCGACATGCGCGCCGACGTATCGAAGCTTTCGTTGAGGGCCATCGCAGTCATGTCGGCGATGAACGGTTGGACACCGAACAACATGGTCTCGGAGACCGGCAGCAACGCATCACAAAACTCCGCCGGCCCGACGGCCCAGCCACTGCGAAAACCAGGTGCCGCATGGGACTTGGAGATCGACGACACCACGATGGTGCGATCGGCCAGTTTCGGGTCGTCGAACGGCGACGCGAATGGCGCTCCAAATGCCAGCTGCTCGTAGACCTCGTCACAGACGATCCACAGATCGTGCCGGACGCAGACCTCGCCAATCCGGTCAATGTCCTGCGCCGACAACACGGCGCCGGTCGGATTGTGCGGGGTGTTGAGCAACAGAACACGGCACTGCGGCGTGAGCGCGCGTTCCAGATCGGCTGCTTGCATGCGAAACCCGTGCTGCTTGTGCAGCGGCACGGCCACCATCCGTGCACCCGTGGCAGCGATCACGCCTTCATAGGTGGCATAGAGCGGATCACCGACCAGCACGGCGTCACCGGCCTCCACCAAACCCAGCATGGTCGCAAACAGCGCCGTCTGAGTGCCGGGGAAACACATGACTTGGCGGCTTGTGACGTCCGCGCGGCGTTTGCGGTATTTGTCCACCACGGCGTTGACGACAGATGGCTCGCCGCGCCCATTGGAATAACCGACCCGGCCGGCCACCATGGCACGTGTTGCCTCGTCGAGCAGCCGCGAGTCGGGCCGGATGTCGGGCTCGCCGATGGTCAGCACCAGAATGCTGTCGCCAAGAGCGACCATGGCGCGGGCCTTCAGGTGCAGCGCCCACTTTCCGGAGCCCAGACCTGCCAGCCTGTCGGTGATCGATGCAAGTCGCATCCGCGCGGTCCTTTCATGATGGGGAGGATCCAGGCGCCACCGCGGCACCCGGCACCCCCGGGGCCCGCAGTATCCCATTCGTGACGATGCAGCCGAGCGATGCGCCGCGAGCGGCACCACGAGCCTGCGCGAGAATGGGGCCCCAGAGCAATCTGTCTCGCCCGGCTGGTGTGGCGGACACACTGCCCAAGGAATCTACTCATGAGTCAATTGCACCCTCTCAAGGGACCGAACCAGTTCAAGCTGGGCGTTTTTTCTTCCAACGCCGATGGCGGCCTGGCGATCACCGACGTTCCCGAGCGCTGGCGCGCGCGCTGGGACGACAACCTTACCGCAGTGGGCATCGCCGACCGTGCCGGGCTGGAGTTCTTCCTGCCGATCGCACGCTGGCGCGGTTTCGGCGGTAAGAACCACGTGCGCGAATGGTCATTTGAAACCTTCACCTGGGCCGCCGGCCTGGCTGCCGTCACCAAGCGCATCGGGCTGTTCATGACGGTGCATGTGCCGATCGTGCATCCGGTGTATGCGGCCAAGGCGCTGGCCACGGTGGACCACATCAGCGGCGGGCGCGCCGGCCTCAACATCGTCTGCGGCTGGAACCCGGACGAATTCGCGATGTTCGGCGCCAAGCTCAGCGGCGACGCCTACAGCCAGGCCGCGGAATGGGTGGAGGTGATCGAACGCTGTTACGGCGGCAGCCAGCCGTTCGACTTCGAGGGCCAGCACTACCAGCTCAAGGGCGTGGTGAGCCGACCGGCCAGCATCCAGGTGCCCCGGCCGCTGACCATGAACGCCGCCTTCGGCGCCCCCGGGCGCGACTTCGCCGCCAAAAACTGCGATTTTCTGTTCTCGCCGTTCTCGAATATCGAGGACGGGCGCAAACACATCGCCGACATCCGTGAGCGATCACGCCTGCAGGGCCGCGAGGTCGGCATCTACACCGTGTGCCATGTGGTGGCGCGCGAGACCCAGCGCGAGGCCGAGGACTACTACGAGCGTTACGCGGTGACACAGGCCGACAACGCGGCGGTGGACAACCACATGGCCCAGAAGAAGGAGTTCGCCAACTCGTACGACCAGGCTGCGTTCGACCTGTACCGCAAACGCTTCGCCGGTGGCGCGGGCACCTACCCGCTGGTGGGCACGCCGGAGAAGATCGTCGACGACCTGATCAAGATCTCGAACGAAGGTTACGCCGGCGCGGCGCTCACCTTTGTCAACTACAACTACGAACTGCCGTTCTTCTGCGACCGCGTGTTGCCGCTGATGAAGCAGGCCGGCCTGCGCGTGGTC
>JANOUM010000723.1:0-4876 GCA_031416855.1 Rhodoferax sp.
GGCTGGGATTCGGACATGACCGCCTACGGCCCCAAGGCGCACCTGGGGTCGGCCATCATCAACTGGACCCCGTACTACATCAAGGCCACCAAGGACGCGCTGGACGGCAACTGGAAGGGCGGCTCCGGCGTCTGGTGGGGCCACAAGGAAGGTGCGATCGACATGGTGTCAATCGCCGAGGACGTGCCGGCCGAGACCAAGGCCAGGGTGAACGAGATCAAGGCCGGCCTGAAGGCGGGCACTTTCAACATCTGGAAGGGCCCGATCACGGGGCAGGACGGCAAGGAAATCCTGGCCAAGGATGCGGTGGCTGACGACAAGTTCCTGGGCGGTGTCAACTTTTACATCAAGGGCGTCGAAGGCAAGGTCCCCGGCGGCAAGTGAGCGCACCTGCCGGTGTGTGAGTAACCAGAGGCTGCCTTCGGGCGGCCTTTTCCTTTTCAGGGGGAAATCAGGTGAGAGTCAAACCCGTTGCCGCGCATCGGCTGCCCGAGCTGTTGCGGCTGATGCCCAAGGCCGAGTTGCACATGCACATCGAGGGCTCGCTGGAGCCGGAGCTGATCTTCGCGCTGGCGAAGCGCAACCACATGGATTTTCCGTTCCCCGACGTCGAGGCTTTGCGGCGTGCCTACGTGTTCAACAACCTGCAGAGTTTCCTCGACATCTACCACGCAGGTACGACGGTGCTGCGCACCGAGCAGGACTTCTACGACATGGCTCACGCCTACCTGGCGCGGGCCCATGCCGACAATGTGCTGCACGCGGAGATATTCTTCGATACCCAGACCCATACCGGGCACGGCGTGGAGGCTGGCGTGGTGATCCGCGGCCTGCACCGGGCCTGCGTCGATGCAGGCACCGAGTTCGGCATCAGTGCGTCGCTGATCCTGTGCTTTCTGCGGCACTTCAGCGAACAGGCCGCTTTTGAGTGCCTGGAGCAGGCGTTGCCGTTGCGGGACCGGCTGGTCGGCATCGGGCTCGCTTCCAGCGAGCTTGGGCACCCGCCGGAGAAGTTCGCGCGCGTGTTCGCGCGCTGCCGCGAACTCGGTTTTCGCCTGGTCGCGCACGCCGGCGAGGAGGGGCCTCCAGCCTACATCTGGAGCGCCCTCGATGTGCTCCGGGTCGAACGCATCGACCATGGCGTGCAGGCGATGCACGATCCGGCTCTGATGCGGCGCCTGGTACAGGACCGCATTCCACTCACGGTCTGCCCGTTGTCGAACCTGAAGCTGTGCGTGTTCCCGACCCTGGTGGATCACAATCTGGGCCGCATGCTGGAAGCGGGTATCGTCGCCACCATCAATTCCGACGACCCGGCCTATTTCGGCGGCTATGTCAACGAGAACTTCACCCAGACCTTTGCCGCGCTGGGCCTGACGGCACAGCAGGCCTGGCAGCTGGCGCACAACAGTTTCCAGGCCAGCTTCATGGGCCAGGCACAGCGCCGGGCCTGCATCGAGCAACTGGACCGGGTGTTCGAGACCTTCGAATAGGCCGGGTCGGCGTTGCTAGAATCCGGCTCTTGGGCTTGCTGCTCCGGCAAGCCCATTTTTGTGTTCGGAGCCATGTAGAGGACCACCATGTATAAAAACCTCGTTGCCGCTTTCGCGGCCACCTGTTTTTCAGCCACCGTTTTTGCATCCGACAAGCCGCCGCTCAAGGTCGGTTTCGTGTATGTCGCCCCGTTGGCCGATGCCGGATGGGTGCGCCAGCATGACCAGGGTCGCCTGGCCATGGAACGTGCAGTCAATGGACCAGCCGGTGCAGGCGCTTCCGCGAAGGTTCAATCCACCTACGTAGAAAACGTCGCCGAAGGCCCCGACGCAGAACGCGTCATCCGCGACCTGGCGCAGCAGGGGCACCAGTTGATCTTCACGCCCAGCTTCGGCTACATGGAGCCCACGCTCAAGGTGGCGCAGGAGTTTCCGGGCGTACGTTTCGAGTCCATCACCGGCTACAAGACGGCGCCCAACGTGGCGGTGGCAAACGCCCGCTATTACGAGGGCCGTTATCTGTCCGGGGTGGCGGCCGGACGCATGACGCGCACCGGCCTGGCCGGTTATGTGGCCGGGTTCCCGATCCCGGAGGTCCTGCAGGGCATCAACGCGTTCACGCTGGGCATGCGCGCGGTCAACCCGAAGGCGCAGGTCAAGGTAATCTGGCTTGGCACCTGGTTCGACCCGGCGCGCGAGCGCGACGCCGCGATGACCTTGATCAACCAGGATGCGGATGTGCTGGCGTTTCACACCGGGTCGAATGCGGTCATGGTGGCGGCGCAGGAACGCGGCCGCATGGCGGTGGCCTACCACTCGGATATGCGCGCGGTGGCGCCACAGGCCCAGATACTGGCAGTGACCCATCATTGGGGTGACTACTACACGCAGCGAGCCCGTGCGGTTCTCGATGGCAACTGGAAGAGCGGCACGGTGTGGGGTGGTGTGAAGGAAGGTATGGTGCGGGTTGGTGAGTTCGGACCCCGCGTACCGATGGCCGTACAGCAGGAGGTGCTCGCACGCCAGAAGGACATCGCCAGCGGCAGGCTGCGGCCGTTTCATGCGCGCCAGGCGGTGCGCGACAACACCGGTCGCGAAGTGATCGCTGCCGGCCAGGCATTGCCGGATGCACGGATACTGGAGATGAACTGGCTGGTCGAGGGAGTGCAGGGAAAACTGCCGTAGCGTTGACGCGACAGCATTCTTGGATAAGCTAGCATCCCATGAAGTGTCACCGCGCGGCCATCCTACGCTTCGATCCTGCCGGCCAAGCGCTGTACGAGCCCGATGGCCTGCTGGCGGTCGGGCCTGACGAGGCCGGCCTGGAACGGGTGCAGGCGGTGGGCCCGTTCACGGCGCTGCAGGCGCGGTTCGGGGGTGTGCCCATCGAGCACTGGCCGGGCCGGATCATCGCCCCCGGTTTCGTTGACCTGCATGTGCATTACCCGCAGGTGGACATCATCGGTTCGCCCGCAAGCGGCCTGTTGCCGTGGCTCGAGAACTACACCTTTCCGCAGGAGAGCCTTTTTGCCGACCCGGCCCATTGCGCACAGACCGCCGAGTTCTTTCTGCAGGAATTGCTGTCCAATGGCGTGACGACCGCGCTGGCGTTTGCCACCTCACACCCGGCGTCGGTGGATGCGATTTTCGCTGCGGCGCAGCGTCGCGGCCTGCGGCTGATCGCCGGCAAGGTGCTGCAGGACCGCCATTCACCGGATGGCGTACGCGATGCGACCGCGCAAAGCCTGCACGATACCGAGACGCTGATCTTGCGCTGGCACGGCAGGGGTCGCCTCGGGTACGCCATCACCCCCCGTTTCGCGCCCAGCTGCAGCGACGCCCAACTGCGCGGCGCAGGTGCACTGGCTTCGCGCTACCCGGCGGTGTGGATCCAGTCCCACGTGGCCGAGAACAAGGACGAAGTCGCCTGGGCGCGCGAGCTCTTCCCGACGGCGCGGTCCTACCTGTCGGTGTACGACGACTTCGGGCTGATGCGCGAGCGGGCTATCTATGCGCACTGCATCCACCTCGACGACGAGGACCGTGCGCTGATGCGCGACACCGGCGCCGCGGCGGCCGTATGCCCAACCAGCAATTTGTTCCTGGGCAGCGGATTTTTCGACTTTGCGGCGGCCGATCGGGTCGGTTTTCGTTACGGGCTGGCCAGCGATGTCGGCGGCGGAACCTCGCTGTCGCCATTTCACACCATGCTGGCCGCCTATTGCGTGGGCCGGGAAGGGCAGTCCAAACCCGGCGTGAGCCTGTCCCCGCAGCGCTTGTGGTGGCAACACACGGCCGGAGCGGCGGAAGCACTCGGGCTGGAGGGGGTGGTCGGCAATCTGCAGGTCGGGTGCGAGGCTGATTTCCTGGTGCTCGATCCGGGATGCACCCCGCTGATGCGACGGCGCACGGCGGCCGCCACCAACCTGGACGAACTGCTGTTCGCGATGATCGTGCTGGGGGACGACCGGCTGGTCCAGCGCACGGTGATCGCGGCTGCGACGCCCACCGGCTGACGCGCTCCCTGGTGCTGCCTACAATCGTTTCCAGACGCACGCACTGCGAACAGGGCCACGAATGACAATCAAGAGCGACAAATGGATCCGCCGGATGGCTGAGAGCACCGGCATGATCGAACCCTTCGAGCCGGGCCAGATCCGCCAGCGTGACGGCCACAAGATCATCAGTTACGGCACCAGCAGTTACGGCTATGACATCCGCTGCGCGCCGGAGTTCAAGGTCTTCACGAACATTCACAGCACCGTGGTCGACCCGAAAAACTTTGACGAGAAGAGCTTTGTCGATTTCCACGACGATGTGTGCACCATCCCGCCCAACAGTTTTGCGCTGGCCCGCACGCTGGAATATTTCCGCATCCCGCGCAATGTGCTGACGATCTGCCTGGGCAAGAGCACCTATGCGCGTTGCGGCATCATCGTCAACGTCACACCGTTCGAGCCCGAATGGGAGGGGTATGTGACGCTCGAATTCAGCAATACCACCCCCCTGCCGGCGAAGATCTATGCCGGCGAGGGCTGCGCGCAGGTGTTGTTCTTCGAAAGCGACGAGGTGTGCGAGACCAGCTACAAGGACCGCGGCGGCAAGTACCAGGGTCAGCGCGGCGTCACCTTGCCAAAGGCCTGATACCCGGCTGCGCCATCCAGCGCGGGCGGCGCCCTCGTCACTCGGTGCTGCCGGCTGCCAGGGTGGCGTCGCGTCGGCCGGTGTGGGAGAGTGCCGCACGGATGGCCGCTTGCAGGCCCCGTACCATGTCCTCCAGCGCCATGCCGGCTCCCGCACCCAGCGCGGTCGCCTGGTCAGGCAGGCAGGGCAGGTGGATGAAGCCGCCCCGGGTCCGCAGCTGTCCGCGCCGCGTCGTCAGC
>JANOUM010000724.1:0-3742 GCA_031416855.1 Rhodoferax sp.
CTCCCACATCATCCGACAGCACGCAGTGCGGCATCTGTCAGCTCGCGAGCAGGAGTCCCGCATACTGTTCGACGGACGCCGCGCCAGCATGGCAGGGGCGGCGTTGGCCGGAGGAATGACCATAGACAGCCTGGATGCGCATGACGGACATGTGCTGACAAAAGGGCATGCCGGGGTTGCGGTGCTGCCGACCGTTTTCGCGTTTGCAGATGCCTTGCACCACATGGACGGCCAAGAGTTTCTGACCCAGATCGTGATCGGTTACGAGATCGCGACCCGCGCCGGCCTCGCACTGCACGCCACGGCTTGCGACTACCACACGTCCGGCGCCTGGAACTCGATTGCCTGCGCGGCACTGGGTGCACGCAACCTGCAACTGGACCGGCAGCAAACCCTGGAGGCGATGGGAATTGCCGAATACCATGGCCCACGCAGCCAGATGATGCGGTGCATCGACCACCCCACAATGGTCAAGGACGGCTCTGGCTGGGGCGCAATGACCGGCATCAGCGCCGCCTTGCTGGCGCAGGACGGGTTCACCGGCGCACCCGCGTTGACGGTGCAAGCGGACGCAGTCGCGCCAATGTGGGCCGACCTGGGACAGCGCTGGCTAATTCTCGACCAGTATTTCAAGCCCTATCCCGTGTGCCGCTGGGCACAGCCTGCAGTAGAAGCTGCGTTGGGCTTGGCGCGCTTGCATCGTTTCCAGCCCGAAGACATCACTGGCATCGAAGTCTGGACATTTCACGAAGCCTGCCGTCTGGCCACGCGCGTCCCAACAAGCACGGAACAAGCGCAATACAGCCTTCCATTTTCGGTTGCCGCCGCCCTTCGCCATGGCAGGCTGGGCGCGCCAGAAGTGGCGAACACCGGCCTGAAAGACCGGTTGACGCTGGAGCTGTCTGCCGCCATGGTGCTGCATGAACACGGTGCCTACAACGACCTGTTTCCCGCCGAGCGCTGGGCCCACGTTCGGGTCAACCTGCAACATGGCAGGCGGCTGGACTCTGCACCGACCATCGCCCGCGGCAACCCTGAAAACCCTTTGTCCGCAGAAGACATTGACTTGAAGTTTTTCGGATTCTCTGACGCGGTCCTTGGGCCGGTCCGGGCGCGGCAGATCGCAAACCTGGTCGGCGAATTGGGCTTCTCGGACACGGCGCTCGCCGAATTGCTGGAGTTGACACTGGCTCCCGCCGGCCGGCCGGCCAATTGATCTCCATGCAACGCAGACCGCCACGCAGGACATGGCCGGCGTCGCCGCGTCAGCTCTGTGCTTCAATGCCGATGGCCGTCAACCCGAGGAAGCGCCATGTCCAGCACCCCATTCGACGACCAGCTCACCCGGTGGCGCCACCAGCTGCATCGCAATCCCGAGACGGGGTTCAACGAAAAGCGCACCGCCGATTACCTCGCGACCGTGCTGGCGGCCATGGGGCTGGAGGTGCATCGTGGCATCGGCGGGACCGGTGTCGTGGCCAGCCTGTCGGCCGGGAAAGGCGCCACGGCAATCGGGCTTCGCGCCGACATGGATGCGCTGGCGATCACGGAAAGCGCCGAAAACCGTCCGCACGCCTCGCAACTGCCAGGCTGCATGCATGCCTGCGGGCATGACGGGCACATGGCCATGGTCTTGGGGGCCGCGCAACTGCTGTGCGAGCGGCGCAACTTCAACGGTACCGTGCGTTTCATCTTCCAGCCGGCGGAAGAACACGGGCGCGGCGCCATGGCCATGATGGACGACGGGCTGTTCGAGCGCTTCCCCGTCGACGAAATCTACGGCGCGCACAACATGCCCGGCATGCCGGCGGGACATATCGCGACGCGCAGCGGCGGCATCATGGCCAGCGAAGACAATTTCGTCATCCACATCACCGGTCGGGGCGGCCATGCCGCCCGGCCGCACATGGCGGTCGACCCGCTCCTGGTCGGCGCCGAGATCGTCGTGGCCCTGCAGTCCATAGTGTCACGGTCGGTCGATCCCAGCCAGTCGGCAGTCGTCTCCTGCACCGAATTCATCACCGACGGCATCCGCAATGCCCTGCCTTCGCACGTCACGATCAGGGGCGATACGCGGAGTTATTCGCCACCGGTCCAGCAGCTTCTGGAACGGCGCATGCGCGCCATCTGCAAGGGCATCTGTGATGCCCATGGCGCCGCTTGCGAAGTGGCGTATACGCATGAATTTGCCCCGACGGTGAACTGGGACGCCTGCGTGGCGGTGGCGGTGCAGGCCGCCACCGCAGTGGTCGGGGCGGCTCAGGTCGACCCGCAGGTGGCGCCGATGATGGTCTCCGAGGACTTTGGTGCGTTTCTCAAGGTAATACCGGGCGCATTCGTTTTCATCGGAAACGGCGATGGCGAATCTGCGGGCGCCATACCACTGCACAATGCACGGTACGACTTCAACGACCGCATCCTGCCGATCGGCGCGCGGTACTTCGCTGAGCTTGCCAGGGTGCGCCTGCCCCTCACCACCTGAACCCATGTTGTTCGCGAACCCTCATGCCAGGCGCGCGCCCTACGATGCGGAGCTGCAGGCGATCCTGAACATCGCCCAGGGCAAGACCAGCCGTGCCTGGCTTTCCAGCTGGTCGCTGCTCCACGCGGGCAACACGCCGCTGTGGGCTATGCCCGGCCTGGCCAAGGCCTTGGGTGTAGGTCGGATCAGCGTCAAGGACGAGGCCTTGCGCTCACCGTTGGCCAGTTTCAAGACCCTGGGCGCACCAATCGCCTTGCTGCGCCTGATCCAGCGCCGCTGGCCGGACAAGGCGTTCGGGCCGGCGGACTTGTTGGCCGGCCGGCATGCCACCGAACTGCATGGCCTGGTGGTCATCAGCGCCACCGACGGCAACCACGGCCGCGCGCTGGCGGCTGCCGCCAACAGCGTCGGTTGCCGCTGCGTCATCGTCCTGCATGGGCAGGTCAGCCCCGAGCGGGAACAGCCGATCGCAGCCTTTGGCGCGGACATCGTGCGCATCAGCGGCAACTACGACCAGTCGGTCCAGGAAGCCGCGCGCCTGGCTGCGCTCAACGGCTGGCAGGTGGTGTCCGACACCTCCTACGATGGGTATGAAGAGATCCCGCGCGACGTGATGCAGGGTTACGCCATCATCGCTTGCGAGGCACTGGAGGACGCTGCGCCCGAGGGCCATTGCCGGTTCACCCATGTTGTGCTGCAGGCCGGCGTGGGCGGCCTGGCGGCTGGTGTCGTCGGCCATTTTTGGGAGCGTTATGGCGACCAGCGACCGGTTTTCATCGTGGTCGAACCGGAGCAGGCCGACTGCCTGCTGCAAAGCGCGCTGCAGGGCCGCGCCAGCAGCACCCGCGGTTCGGTGGACTCGCTGATGGCGGGCCTGGCCTGCGGCGATGCGTCGCCACTGGCCTGGCGTTTCCTGGCGCCCGCGGTGGACCTGTTCATGACCGTGCCGGACCGTGCGGCCGAAGACGCCATGCGCATCTTCGCCCAGGGCGATGCCGGCGATATTCCGGTGGTGAGCGGCGAGTCCGGCGCCGCCGGCCTGGCGGGTCTGATCACGCTTCTGGCGTCAGCCGACGCGGCGCGCGCGCTGGGCCTGGACGCCCGATCGCATGTGTTGTTGGTGAACACCGAAGGCGCCACGGCGCCAGGTGTTTACGCGGCGCTTGTCGGCCAGGACGCACCGTCGGTGCGGGCGCGTCAGACGCAGTGGCTGGCGGATCACGGCATCTCACAGGCCACCCTGATCGATCGCATCGAGCA
>JANOUM010000725.1:0-1650 GCA_031416855.1 Rhodoferax sp.
GTGCAGCAGTGCCATGGCCGCGATGCGGCCCTGCATGTCGCCCAGCATTGCCTTGGTGTCGGCGATGGCGCTGCGACCGGCCTCCATGCGCAGCAAGCTGCTCACAACCTGCAGGTTGTTCTTCACGCGGTGGTGCACTTCATTGAGCAGGGCCGTCTTTTCCGCAAGAGAAGTTTGCAGGGCCAATTTATCGATGTAGCGCTCGGTGACGTCGTGCAGCACGACCAGGTGACTGCCGACAAGGGAGTCCTTCAACGCAGTGGCACCGACCAACACGAATCGGTTCGTCCCGTCCTTGCAGCGGATGTTCGTCTCAATCGGGGCGAGGGGCGTTTCCGTTTGGGCCGACCGTGTAAATTTCGCCTCCCAGGACTCCACCGCCTGTTGCCGAGACGCGGGATCCGGGTACGCACGGGACCACCAGTCGGCGAGCGTGGAAATATCCGCCAGTGCATAACCGAAGGTCTGGGTGAATGCCGGGTTGAGGAAGGTGATGTTCCCGACCAAGTCGCTCAGCACCATCGGCACCGGGGAGGCGTTGATGATGGCGCGAGCTCGCTGCTCACTCGCATGCAGCGCCACCTCCGCCAGCTTGCGCGCGGTGATGTTGCTGCCCACGCCTTGATAGCCGGCAAATACTCCTTCGGCGTCAAAGATGGGTTCGCCACTGATCGAAAACCAACGGATGCGCCCTTCCTGATCGGAACGGCGCATTTCAAAATTCCGAAACGGCTTGTGCGCCCGCAACTGTGCCTTGTGCGCGTCCCAATCGCTGTCCGACAGTTTTAGCCCTGGCAATTCCCATCGGGTCATTCCCAGGTGGGCGGCGGCGGCAGTACCCGTGCTGCTCTCGAGTTCGCCGTCCATGCGCACGAAGCGAAACTCCGCGTCCTGCTCCCAGAACCAGTCCGACGAAAGCACGGCGAGCGCCTTGAATCGCGATTCGCTGTCGTGCAGTGCTTGCTCGGCACGGTACTTCTCGCTCACGTCACTGAACACCAGCACCACGCCTACGATGTCGCCAGCACTGTCGCGGATTGGCGCGGCGCTGTCGGCAATCTGGTATTCCTGCCCGTCGCGCGCAATCAGTGCGATGTGGTTGGCAAGACCCACGACTTTGCCACTGTCCATCACCCGCTGCACCGGGTTGTCCGACGGCAGCCGGGTCAACGCGCTGACGATGTGGAGCACCTCGGTCAGCGGCAGGCCCAGTGCGTCTGCCAGGGGCCAGCCGGTCAGGCGCTCGGCGGTGGGATTCATCCGTGTGACCCGGCCGGCAGCGTCGGTGGCGATCACCGCGTCGCCAATGGAGTGCAACGTGGTGGTGACGGCTTCCTGCTCCTGGCGCCGTTCGACTTCGATCGCGTCAGCCAGGCGCAGCTGGCGCAGCAAGGCCCAGGTCATCGCGCCCAGTGCGCCCAACGCGAGAAAGACGAACAACGCCTGCCGCCACAAACTGGCGCGCCAGGGCGCCAGGATGTCGGTCAGCGACAGGCCCAGCGACACGATCACCGGGTAGTCCTTCAGCGCACGGTAGCTGTAGATGCGCTCGATGCCGTCGGCCACCACCACCTGGCGCACGGTCTTCTCGGCCGCACCCGGCAGGTGGTCGCGGAACATCGGTGATCCGGCCCAATTGCGGGCGAAGAG
>JANOUM010000726.1:0-3483 GCA_031416855.1 Rhodoferax sp.
GACCGTGCGGCCACACTCACGAAACCTTGCGCCGCACCCGCCTGAAACGGACAGCCACCCCCCATGGAGTTCGGCTCGTACGAAACCGCTCCACGGGGAATCGCCTGGCGGTGGAGGCCGTCGCGTTGGTTGTTGTGGACCTGCGCAATCGGTGCGTTGATGGGGATCTCGTGAAAGTTGGGTCCCCCCAGACGCGAAAGCTGGGTGTCCACGTAGGAGTGGATGCGCCCGGCCAACAGGGGGTCGTTCGAAAAGTCGATGCCGGGAACCACGTGGGCGGTGCAGAAAGCCACTTGTTCAGTTTCGGCAAAAAAATTGTCCGGGTTGCGGTTGAGCACCATGCGGCCCACCGGTACGACCGGCACCAGCTCCTCGGGAATGAGTTTGGTGGCGTCGAGGATGTCGAAGCTGAACTGCTCCGCCTGTTCTTCCGTAAAGATTTGTAGGCCCAACTCGTATTCCGGATACGCCCCGGCCTCGATCCGCTCCCACAGGTCGCGCCGATGGTAGTCCGGATCGGCGCCGGAGATCTTGACCGCTTCGTCCCATACCAGCGAATGCGTGCCGGCCTTCGGGGTCCAGTGGAACTTGACAAAGACCGACGCACCCTGGTCGTTGACAAGACGATAACTGTGAACGCCAAAACCCTGCATGGTGGCATAGCTGCGCGGAATCCCGCGGTCCGACATCACCCACATCAACATGTGGGTGGATTCCGGCATCAGGGAGACGAAATCCCAGAACGTGTTGTGGGCGCTCGCCGCCTGGGGCATCTGGTTGTTGGGTTCGGGCTTGACTGCGTGCACGAGGTCAGGGAATTTCATTGCGTCCTGGATGAAGAAGACCGGCATGTTGTTTCCCACCAGGTCCCAGTTGCCTTCGTCGGTATAGAACTTGACCGCGAAACCACGCACGTCCCGCGCGGTGTCCTTGGAGCCGCGCTCTCCGGCGACAGTGGAAAAGCGCACGAACACCGGCGTTGTCTTTCCGGCGGCCGTGAAAGGGGCAGCCCGTGTGACCTTGGTCAATGGTTCATAACATTCGAAAAAGCCGTGCGCGGCCGAACCACGCGCATGCACGATCCGCTCCGGAATACGCTCATGGTCGAAATGGGTGATCTTCTCGCGCAGGATGAAATCTTCCAGCAAGACCGGGCCGCGCAGACCGAACTTCAATGAGTTCTGGTTGTCGGCAATCTTGACTCCCTGGTTGGTGGTGAGTGTCTGTCCGCCCGAGTCCACCCGCACACGGTCCAGTGTTTCGATGGTCGAGTTGCGGCCCTCGACGGCAGTACTGCCGGTCTTTTCCGAACCGTTTTCCTCGGACAGCGTGCTGCCGGTGACCAGGCGAGAGGAGGGTTTGACTGTGGCCCCTATGCGAGGATGGGTCGCGTTATCAAACCCATGCTCGAGTGCCTTGTTGGCATTGTGGGACATGGCGCCCGTCGACACTTCGGTGTGTTCAACCTTCGCCTTGAGCTGGTCGGAAATGTTGGCGGTCTTCAAGTCCGGGCTGGGGCGTGCCGGAAGCTTTCTTGGCATGGGTTATTCCTCGTGAATGGTGGGGCGACAATGGTTTTTTCGGCGCCAGAGCCAGGCCCGCCCGGACATGCGGGCTGGGCCTTCGCGCAGACAAGCCGACCGGGTATGGTCATCCTTGCAGGTCGAAAGGCCTGTAGGAAATTGCCGGGTTTGCGCGTACTGAATCGCCGCCTTCTGGGCCGCGCGGCCAGGGCCGGGCTACAGGGAAAGGCCCACCAGACCGGGCTACAGGTCACGGCCTGCACTGGCGGGTGATGACCGCGGGCAGCTACGGGTCGCCGGTGATTTTCATGGTGGCGGGGCGCGGGTCCCAGTAGGCGTCTGCGCCAAAGTAGCGCGTGGAGATCGCCGCGCGGCGGCGCAGAACTTGCCCCATTTGTGTGAGCCCGCGATGTATTCGAGCGCGCTGTTCTCTGGCCCCACATCGGTCAGCGCTACCCACACCGACAGTATCTGGTTGCCACGCATGGGCCAGAACGGGAGGTCGTGGTGCCAGTCGGTGGCCTCGACTGTGTTGGGCTCTTTTACGGCCTGGTGTTGCTGGCGCTGCTGGCGTTTTCCCCCGCCATCACACTTTGGTTACCAGCGCTGCTGAAAGCCTGATGCGGCTCAGGTTTCAGGCGTGATCTCCAGCGCCACCAGGATCCGCGCCACCATGTTGTAGGCGGCAATGGCGGTGGTCAGCTCCACGATCTGCGTCTCGTCGAAGCGCGCACGCAGCGCAGCAAACACAGCGTCGCTGACCTTCACGTCGCGGGTCATCTGGGCTGCGTATTGCACGACCAGGCGCTCAGCCTCGTCCAGCACATCGCCAACCACCGCGACCGTGGCGTTCCCGGCACATGCGCGCAGCGCATCCAGTTGCACCTGCGTGCCACCGGCAGCCAGAAAGTCTGGCGCGTGGTGGTGGTATTCGTAGTGCGCGCCAGTCAGCAACGCTACAGTGCAGATAGCCAGTTCACGCAGCTTTCGGCTGGTGGGGAGGGCAAAACGTACATCGCGCATGAAGACGTTCCAGCCTCGCGCCACGGGTTCGCTCCATAACAGCGCCTTGTCCAGGTTCAGCAAAGTGCCACCGCGGCGCGCTGTGACGGCATCCACCAGGTCTTGCGGTTGTGGCTTGAGGGCAGGGGTCCAGTCGGGAATACGCATGGCTGCAAAAGGGTTGGTGGGAGTGGGTGAGTGTATGGCGGCGCCACCCGATGTGTCGAACGGCATGGCCGGCAAACCAGGTGCCGGCATGAAGTCGTCCCGGAGCCATGGCGCGCTACTCACCCCGCGCAGAGTCGGCGTGCTGCGGATACGGTGCGATCGGTGCCGTATCGGCGGGCTGGCCGGCCAGCTGGTTGGCCAACCCGTGATTGATATCCCGGTGATGCGCTTCGTCAGAGCGAACCACCAGCACCACGTCGCGCAGTGTGGCGTCGTCCGCCAGCTTCCAGTACCTTTTCGCAATCGCCGGTGCGGCGATGTTGGACACACGCCCGGCGTCGATTTCAGCGAGATACAGTGTGTAGCTGTGGACCGCCTCCTCCTCGAAGTAGCCGACGAGGCGGTGCGCGGTGCGTCGCGAAGCGAGGTACAAAAGGGAGAAGCCGACGTAGAAGGAGCACTGCGCGACAAGGATCAGAAGCCGCTCCAGCGCGGTGGGCCGGGCGACCTCGATGAAGGTCATGAGGTGCATGCGCTCGTTCTCCGCCTCCTCCATCAGCTTGCGGATCCAGCCGTCGTCTTCGACCATGCAGCGCAGGCAATGCAGGTGGGTCGCCATTGCGCCCACCATGCCAGGCACGGCTGCCACCGTCTCGAGCACGATCGCCCGGTGGCCATAACGTTTTGCGAAAAGGGTGTCCGCGATGAAGCGCAGCAGCCGGGTCAAGCCCAGCGCGAAGCGGTCCGCCAGATCGCTGGGCGCACGATGACGGCCTGCGTCAACCGGCAT
>JANOUM010000727.1:0-8677 GCA_031416855.1 Rhodoferax sp.
GCCTTCGGTTTGGTCGGCCTGTTCGTCGGCCCGGTCGTGCTGGCCATCATGATGGCGGTGTGGCGGGAGTGGCTGGGGCACCAGGAACGCGACTGAATCACACGTTTTTAGGTCTATCCGCCAGCGACGGAGTGCGACGGCGCACGGGTCAAGGCCAGGGGCGTGTGGCAGCGTTCATCAGGTCTGCGGCCAGGGCACGGCAGACGCCCGGCGGGCCGGCCACAGCCGCTCTTCATGGCGAAAGCACGACCTTGTGTTTTGCGTTGGCCTCGGCCTTGGCCGGGTTGAACCACCAGGGTCTGCGTTGGCCGTCGGCCCAGAGCCGGGCCTGGTCGTTCTGGTGCGGCTGGAAATGCCGCTCGCTGACACCACCGGCGAGTACCGCCTCGATCTTGTCGGGGTCGCCGAAGTCAGCCACCAGTTCCATCGACGCCGAGAAGTTCACGTCAAACGGCTTCTTGAAGTCGTAGACGCCGCGGCGCAGCGTTTCGCCACTGCCGGCGCGCGGCACCGTGAAGCCGCCCACCAGTTCCTGCCCGACGCCGTTGCGCCGCAACGGGCTGACGAACCGCAAGGTATGGGCCTTGCCCCAGCGCCACGCGGCGGGATCCTTGCCCTGCGCGGCTTCGATTTGGGTGCGTGCGCGCGGCGCGGCGGACCGGATCACATCGGCCAGGGTTTCCCGGCGCGTCGGCGTGCGGACATCGTCAAACCAGATGGCGTCGGGTCGGGCCACCAGGGCATCGAAGCGCTGTTGCCAGAAGTACCAGGTGGACAACATGTCGGTCACCACATCGTCACCTAACTCATCGCTGAAGGTGCCGATGGCGATCTCGCGATACAGCGCCTGGTAGACCAGCGGCGCGGCCTGCTCCGCGCGGTCCACGCCATCCCACTTCTCCAGCATGGCGGCCAGGTCGCGCTGCGCCGGGTCGTCCTTGAGAGCGGCAACGATGGCCCCGCGCAGCGTGTCGCTTTGCAGGTTGCGGTCGTCGTGCATCAGCCGGATGTGGTCGTCCACCGTCATCTTCTGCGCGGCACCCAGCACCTGGCCCATGCGTGCATAACGGTAGTTCGGCGCCACGTAATTGGTGTAGTACCAGGGATAGTCCTTGGGGCGCGTGTCGTGGTTGGCAGTGCCGACCCAGGCCCGTGGCGGGTTGGCCGTGCCGGGCATGCGGTCCTTGGGGATGAAACCGGTCCAGTCATCGCTGCCGTCTTGGGGCGGCAGGCGCGGAAAACCGCCATCGGCGCCAGCACGGATCGGCACCGCGCCGCTGGCACGGTGTCCGATGCTGCCCTGATCGTCGGCGTACACGAAATTGAACATCATCAGGTCGATCTTCTGCACCTCGCGGTCGAATGCCGCGGCATCTGGCGCAGTCAGCAGGCCTTCGATGCCCAGCACCGGCCCCAGCACCTCGGCATCGGTGGAGCGCAGCACCAGCAGCTTGTCGCCCTTCGGGCCGAGGCCGGCGTGGTCGCTGATCACCGGCCCGCGTTTGGTGAAACGCAGCTTGAGCGGGTGTTCGCGGTAGCCGCCAACGGCTGCCTTGTCCTTGATGCGGATGTTTTCGGTAGCCGTCTCGAACGGCACACTCCTGCCCCCGTCCAGGTAGTTGGCCGGGTTGGCCGGGTCCACGGTTTCAACATACAGGTCCTGCACGTCACCATAGGCGTTGGTGACGCCAAACGCGACATGCTTGGTGCGCCCGACCAGGATGCCGGGCATACCTGGCAATGCTGCGCCCACGGCCTGGATATCAGGTGTGAACAGGCCCACCGGATGCCAGGTGCCTGGCAGGATGCGGTTGTCCAGGTGTGGGTCGTTGGCCACCATCGCCTTGCCGGATGCCGAACGCGAGGGCCCGACGGCCCAATTGTTGGAACCCAGGCCCTGGTGGTTGAGGCCCTCGGGCGCCACCGTCAGGTCGGACCACCGGATGTCAAGCTGCGCCCAATCGGTGCGCGCCGGTTGCGCCGTATTGCCAAGAGCGGTCGCTGTTGCCGAGGGAGCCCAATCCGGGTTCAGGGTCAGCGGGAAGATGTCGCGCGCGCGCTCCATTCCGAGCTTGTCCATCAGCTTCTGCGCCACCACCTCGGCCTTGAAGTTGGTGGAATGGGTGTAGTGCACAAAATGCACCAGCGTCACCAGGTCGGCCACGCTCCACGGTTGCGGGCTCAGGCCGGCCAGCCTGAACTCGATCAGATGATCGCCCACGTGTCCCTCGACGTAGGCATTGACGCCATCGACGTAGTGTTGCAGGTAACTTCGCGCGGCCGCGTTCAGTTTGGGCGCATGTCGCTCGCCATTGCGCCGTATGCCCAACACCCGCATGCGGATGTCGCTGGGCAATGCGTCGGGCCCGAAGGTGGCCGCCAGTTCACCGCGCCAGGTGGCGCGGTACAACTCAAACTGGAGCAGCCGGTGCTGCGCGGTGACGAAGCCTTGTGCTCGCAGCAGGTCGGGCGTGTTGGCCGCGAATATATAGGGAATGCCCAGGTCGTCGCGCAGCACGGTGACGGGTGCCGTCAGGCCGGGCAGCTTCATGGTGCCATCCACCTGCGCATGGCCGGCCGAGCGCAGCTTGACATAGCCGCCAATACCACCGGCCACGATCAGCAACAGCATTGCGAGGCCGGACCATTTCAAAATTTTGCGCATGGGAAGGTTCCTGGTTTTTTGTGCAGCTTCGACCTGGCAAACGCTGTCAGTCAATCACCCAGATCGTCCAGCGGGTTATCGGGAGGACATCGGCCCATGAGCGCACAGCCAATCCGATGCCGCTGGCCGCACCGGTTACCACGGCTACCCGGCCGTTCAGTCATTCTTGGAGTCTCCCGCTGTGGTGGAAGAAAGCGGATCGCCGGTCAGCGCTCCGGCGCAATCATCTCGGCGTAATCGTACAGGGCGCCCAGAACCTCCTGCCCGCGCTCGTCGGCGCTTTCCGACAGCTTGTCGATCTCGTCGAACAACGCATCGACGGTACGCGCTCCCCCGGCACCCTCGAACAAACGCGCAACCCGGTGATCGCGCCAGAGTGCCGCCTCGTCGGGGCTCAGACTCGCTGAAAAATTGCGGGCGCGGTAACGAAACACCAGCTCGTCCAGGCGCCGGTCGTCAAAGCTGTTGCGCGCCGCCGCCAGTTTCTCGGGCGCCAGGCCACGCAACTGGTTGAGGCGGCGGCGGTCGCCCTGGCCGATGAAGCCGCCGTACAGATCCTCGTCCACGTCCGGTGGGCCCTCCGGGGGGCGTGCAAAAACGGCCGGCCAGATGGCGCTCATGTCGGGCAGGTCACGGGCCACGGCGGCGTGCCGCAGCGCCTGGTCCACGTCGATGCCCCAGCGCGCCGCCATGGCCGGTGACAGGGTCTTGATGTTGCCCATCACCATTGGCGACTTGTTCAGGTGCACCGTCTTGACCGGCAGGCGGGCCACACCGTCGGGCAGGTCCGCAGCGCGGGTGAACAGCCGCAGCCGGATGGTGTCGGCGTTCAGCGTGGCCAGCTCGGCCGGCGCATGCGTCAGGTCCCAGGCGATCAGTTCGTTCTTGTTGGTCGGGTGCAGGGCCAGCGGCCACATGATGGCCAGGCAGCCGCGCTCGGACGGAAACATGCCAGAGATATGCAAAAAAGGTTTGGCCGCTTGCGGTGTGGTCGGCAGTCCCAGTTCGCTGGCGACCCGGTCTTTTTTGCGCAGACCAAGGCAGAACTCGAACAGACGCGGCTGGCGGTCGCGCACCAGCCGCGCCAGTGCCAGGGTGGCGCGCACATCGCTCAGCGCGTCGTGCGCGGCCGCATGCGCCAGGCCATTGGCGGCGGTCAGGTCGGTGAGCCTGAAGCTGGCGCTGCCGTCGGGCTTCGTGGGCCACACGATGCCCTCGGGGCGCAGCGCGTACGCGGTGCGCACCACGTCGAGCAGGTCCCAGCGGCCGCAGTCGTGTTGCCACTCGCGCGCATAGGGGTCGATCAGGTTGCGCCAGAACATGAAGCGTGTGATCTCGTCGTCGAAGCGAATGGTGTTGTAGCCCACCCCGATGGTCCCGGGTGCGGCCAGGGCCTGCTCGATGCGTGCCGCGAACTGGTACTCTGGAACGCCTTTTTCAAGGCACTCCTGGGGCGTGATGCCGGTGATCAGGCAGGACTGCGGGTCGGGCAGGAAATCGTTGGCGGGCTGGCAATAGAACATCAGCGGCTCACCGATTTCATGCAGGGCCGCGTCGGTGCGGATGGCGGCGAATTGCGCCGGCCGGTCGCGGCGCACATTGGCGCCGAAGGTTTCGTAGTCGTGCCACAGGAAGGTGGGAGACGGCGCGGCATGGGAGTGGGCAGACATCAGGGCTTTCGGGAATTGATTGACAACCGGGAGTCAGCGCCGCCGCGCGGCCCGCACACCCGCCAGGTTGGCCACCATGCCCAGCACGCGCTGCAGGCGCAACGCATCGGACACTTCGACAGTGAAGGTCATCCAGGCCGTGCCTCTGACCGACTGGGTCTGGACGCCGATGACGTTCATCTTCTCTTTGGTGAACACCTCGGAGATGTCGCGCAGCAGGCCCTGGCGGTCGGCGGCTTCGATGGCCACATCCACCGGGTAGACAGCGGTGTCGGAGGCCCTGGGCTCGCCCCAGTCCACGTCGATCACGCGGTCGCCGTTGCGCACCACCATCTCGCGCAAGTTGGAGCAGTCGGCCCGGTGCACGCTCACGCCTTTGCCGCGCGTGACAAAACCGCAGATCGGGTCGGGCGGAGCGGGTTTGCAGCATTTGGCCAACTGCGTCATCAGCGAGCCGACGCCCACTACCAGCACCCCGCCGCCCGAGGCCTTTCCCTGTTGGCTCGGCTTCCTGATCAGCGGCGCGTCGGCCTGCCGTGCCACCGGCTCGGCCGGGCGCAGCAACTGTTCGATATTGCGCAGCGAGAATTCGTCCTTGCCGACCACCTCGAACAGTGCATCGGCCGAATCGAAGCCCAGCCGGGCCGCCAGATCGACTAGGTTGACCGCCGTCTTGCCCTCGCGTTGCAGCAGCCTTTCCACCGCCTCCCGGCCACGTGCGACGGTTTCGTGTGTGGCCCGGGCGTTGAACCAGGCTCGCACCTTGGCCCGCGCGCGGTGGCTGGCCAGGAAGCCGAGCTCCGGGTTGAGCCAGTCGCGCGACGGCCCGCCCTCCTTCACGGTGATCACCTCCACCGTCTGGCCGTTCTTGAGTGGCGTATGCAGCGGCACCATCACGCCATCTACCCGCGCGCCGCGGCAGCGGTGGCCCAGGTTGGTGTGCACGCTGTAGGCAAAGTCCACCGCGGTTGCCGCCTGGGGCAGCTCGATGATGGCGGCATCGGGCGTGAGCACGTAGATGCGGTCGTCGAAGAAGCCGGCCCCCTGAGCGCCCGAGAGGTCACGCTCCCAGGCCAGCAGCTGGCGCAGTACCGCGATCTTGGCGTCGTATTGGCCACTGGCGGACACGCCCGCATACCCCTTGGTGCCCGCCTCCTTGTAGGCCCAGTGTGCCGCCACGCCGTGTTCTGCGTGGTCGTGCATGGCCTGGGTGCGGATCTGCACCTCGATCGGCTGCTGCTCGCCATCGCGCACGACCGTGTGCAGCGACTGGTAACCGTTGGCCTTGGGTTTGGCCACGTAATCGTCGAACTCCTCGGTGACCGGGGTGAACCGGTTGTGCACATGGCTCAGTGCCTGGTAACAGTCGGCCACCGAACCCACGATGACGCGCAGCGCGCGGATGTCGTAGAGCTGGGCGAAACCGAGCGACTTGCCGCGCATCTTCTTGACGATGCTGTAAATGTGTTTGGGGCGGCCCTGCACCGCTGCAGCAATACCCTCGCGCCGCAAATCGGCCTCCATGGCGGCGCGCAGTTGTTCCACACCACGCTCGCGTTCACCGCGCTTGAGCTCCAGCAGGCGGGCCACCTCGCGGTAGGTGTCGGGCTCCAGGAAGCGGAACGCCAGGTCCTCCAGCTCCCACTTGATCTCCCAGATGCCCAGGCGGTTGGCCAGCGGCGCGAACACCTGCAGCGATTCACGGGCCAGGCTGGGCGGCACCGGCAGCTTGCTGGCAGCGTAATGGCGCAGGGTCTGCAGCCGCGAGGCCAGGCGCAGCATCACCACCCGCAGGTCACGCGAGAACGCGAGCAGCATCTTGCGGATGTTCTCGGTTTGCGCGGCGGCGCTCTGGGCCATCGGCGCGGCCACCGCCAATGCGATTGCCGCCTGCCGGCTGGCGCGGGCCTGCCGCTGCACCCGCACCAGCTGCGTGGTCTCCATGGCGAGCGCGGCCAGGTTGTCGCCGAAGCTCTTGGCGATCACCTCCTGCGGCCGATTCAGGTGCTCACACGCATAGACCAGGTAACTCGCCGCCTGCATCGTCTCGGAACCGCCGATGGTCTTGAGGATCGCGACCACCGCGTCTGCATGGGCCAGGGTGTTCTCGCCGGTGTCGAGGTCTTCGCCGGCAATCAGTGGCAGCGCGAAGGCCCGCGCGCGCACCAGCGCGTCGACCTGGTCCGGCGCCGGCTCGGCCGTCACCGCGGCCACACGCGACAGCGCGGTCGGGGCGATCTCAGCGTGACGGCTTTTCATGCGCCATGGCCGGTGTACTCAATCGAGCAGGAAACGCGCAACACAGTCCACCTGGTCGGTGGCCACGAACATCGGCGCATGGCCCACACCGGCGAACTCCACCAGTTGCGCCTTCGGGCCGCGCAGCGCCATGGCGGCAGCGGTGGTGGGTGTCAGCAGGTCGGACTCGGCACCGCGCGTCAGCAGGGTGCGCGCCTTGATGTTGTCGTACAGCTGCCACAACATGGCCTCACCCTGGGCCGACGACTGCTGCGTCGCCCCACCGACTGGCACCGCGATGGCCGGGTCGTAGTGCAGGGTCAAAGCGCCGCCGCCACCCTCCAGCGGCCGCACCATGTGACGGCAGAGTTCGAGCCATTGCAGCGGCGCAATCGGGCCGAATCCGGCCGAAATCGCGAGCATCGCGGCGGCGGCCTGCTCCAGCGAATCGAAACGCCCGGTCTGCCCCAGGTAGCCCTTGATGCGCTCGATGGCACCCCAGTCGATGGCCGGCCCGACGTCATTGAGCACGAGGCGGCGCACCGGAACCGGCAGCGGCAGACCGGGTTGGCCGCACACCACCAGGCCGATCAACCCACCCATGCTGGTGCCCACCCAGTCCAGCACCTCGGGCTTGTGTTGCGCCAGCAGCGCCAGCATGTCGCCGGCGTAGGCGGGAATCTGGTAACCCATCGGGTCCTGGAGCCAGTCGCTACGGCCCCGGCCGACCACGTCCGGGCAGACCACCCGCAGGGGATGGGTGGCACGGCGGCACAATCCCTGTGCGAGTAGATCGAAGTCTCGCCCCTGCCGCGACAGGCCGTGCACACACACCACCACATGCCCGGCACCGGCGTCGCCCCACTGCCAATAGGCCATGCGGTGGCCGCCATGGGCATCTGGGCATTGCACAAAAAGCAGTTCAGGTTCGGTCATCGGGTTGGCTCTGGAAAAAATGTCCGGCACGGGACTGGATAATCGGTCCAGCAGATCGTAATTCAATTGGAGGCCCCCATGCTCGAAGGAAAAACCGCACTGGTCACTGGCTCGACCAGCGGAATCGGATTGGGTATCGCCCACGCCCTGGCCCAACAGGGCGCCAACATCATGCTCAACGGCTTCGGCGACGCCGAAGGCCCGAAAGCGGCGATCGCCGCCCGTGGGTTCGAGGTCGACTACCACGGGGCCGACATGAGCCGGCCCGCAGAGATCGAGGACATGATGCAGGCCGCAGTCCGGCGGTTTGGCCGCGTCGACATCCTGGTCAACAACGCCGGTATCCAGCATGTGTCGCGCATCGAGCACTTTCCGACCGAGCGCTGGGACGCCATCATCGCCATCAACCTGAGCAGCGCCTTCCACGCCACCCGGCTCGCGCTGCCGGCCATGCAGGCCGCCAACTGGGGCCGCATCATCAACGTGGCGTCGGTACACGGTCTGGTGGCCTCGGCGGAAAAATCCGCTTATGTGGCATCCAAACACGCACTCGTCGGCCTGACCAAGGTCACCGCGCTGGAGAACGCCACCAGCGGCATCACCTGCAACGCGATCTGCCCGGGCTGGGTGCTCACCCCGCTGGTGCAAAAACAGGTCGATGCGCGCGCTGCGTCGGCCAAGGTGTCCATCGAGGAAGCCAAGCGGCAGCTGCTGGGCGAAAAGGAGCCGTCGATGCAGTTCACCACGCCTGAGGAGTTGGGCGCGCTGGCGGTCTTCTTCTGCTCGCCTGCCGGCAACAACATACGTGGTGTGGCGTGGAACATGGACGGGGGCTGGGTGGCGCAATAGGCGCCCGGCGCAGCAGTCAGTGGCTGCGGAACTACCCGCAGCGGCCATATCGAGGTCGACGACAATCCCGCTGTCAGTATTGACACGCACATCCACAATGAGGAAATTAAATGGCCGTCCAACTTCTGCAAGACATCTACCTTTTCAAGGACCTCTTGCCCAAGGAGCTCGATCAACTCAGTGAACGGGGAACCGTCAAGGCGTACCAGCCGGAAGAAGAGATCTTCCGGGAAGGTGAGGAAGCCACCGCGCTGTACGTGATCCGCCATGGCACCGTGAGCATCCGGCGCGCCGGCAAGGACAAGAACCTCGAAGTCGC
>JANOUM010000728.1:0-1826 GCA_031416855.1 Rhodoferax sp.
GGAGATCTTCAACGAGAGGAGGGGGAAACTGGAGAACGCTCGAAAGGCCCGTCGGGACAGCAGGCAAATCATTCGACATCAACCACGCAGTAGTGGCTTAGCGAATTGAGCCGAGTGTCCAGTTCTCACCGAACCAGCACACTTCCAGAAACCCGCACAATCCATCGCTGCGACGATGCGCAAACTCAGCACCATGATGTCGAAAATCGAGGCCCCAGTTGAATCCAATGCTCACCATCCGCGATTCCCCGGTGGATCACGACGACCCCAGGCAGGCGCTGCGCATGCGCCGCTATTTCATGGCGGCCGGGACGTCTCTATTGGCCATCGGCCTGATGTTTGCCAGCTATCTGCTGGGCTTTCTGCCACGCGCCGCCTTCTATCAAAGCGCCAGCCTGGTCCTGCTGGCGGTCTTCGTTTTCTACATCGTATTCCGCTCCGGGCTGAATCTGAGGTTCAGCGATCCGAATCTGGCCGTGGCGCAAATGTCGGCCGCGACCCTCGTGACCCTGTTCACGATGTACGCGTCCAACGGGGCGCGGGCGGTGTTCCTGGTGCTCCTGCTGATGATCTTTCTGTTCAGCGTGCTGCAGCTCACTACCGGGGCATTACTGGTTTACGCTGCCTGTATTTTGGCCGGCTACGGCGCGGTGATCGGCCTGCTGTGGCGCTTCAAGCCGCAGTCGCTGGATCTCCCTCTGGAGTTGATGCGGTTGCTAACGCTTGCGCTCACGCTGCCCTGGTTCGCGCTGATGGGCGGCTTGATCAGCGGCCTGCGCAAGAGTTTGCGCCAGAGTAACAACGAACTGCAAGGCGTGTTGCAAAGGGTTCAGGAGAGTGAGTCGAGCCTGGCCCAGGCCCAGCACATCGCCGGGCTCGGTAGCTGGACGTTCGACCCCGTGCGCCGTTCCGCCACCTGGTCTTTGGAGACCTACCGCCTGCTTGGCATCGATCACGCGCGCCCCGTCCTGATCGGCGAGCAATTCCTGCGGCTGGTGCATCCGCAGGACCAACGGCATTACAACGAACTCATAGGGCCGGCGGTGCGCGACGGACGCAGTTTCGACGACCAGTTTCGCATCGTGCGCCCGACCGGCGAGATTCGCTGCTTGCATGCGCTGGGACAGCCGGTCGTCAACGCCGAGGGACACACGACGCTGTGGCGCGGAACGTTGATGGATATTACTGAGCGCAAAGCCCAGGAAGAGAGGCTCACCTTGGCGCGCGACCAGGCGACTACGGCGCGGGCGGACCTGGTCGATGCCATCGAGAGCCTGACTGACGCCTTCGGCCTGTTCGACGCGGATGACCGGCTGGTCCTGTGCAACCGCAACTTCGCCCAGACCTTCACTGCTTTCGACCGGTTCGAGGACATCGCCGGGATGCGCTTCGAGGACCTGGTGCGCTCCTCGCTCGCCCTTGGGGAGGTGATCGAGCCGGCGTTCCAGGGCAATGTGGAGGCCTGGGTCACGGAGCGGATCCGCCGCCATCGCAACCCGGGCCCCGAGCCCCACCTGGTGCTGCTGGGCGACGGGCGCTGGATCGAGGTCAGCGAGCAGCACACGCGCAGCGGCGGCATGGTGGGGGTACGCAGGGACATCAGCGGGCAGAAGCGCAACGAGCAACGGCAGGCCATGGAGTACACGGTGACACGCTTGCTGGCCGAATCCGGGACGCTCCGCGATGCCATGCCAAAAATCATCCAGGCGGTTTGCGAAACCCTCGGCTGGGACTGCGGCGCCTGTTGGGTCTGTGACAAGCAAGACCAGTTGCTGCGCTGCGCCGAGTCGTGGAGCGTCGCGTCGCCCGAGGTGAGGGAGTTTGTG
>JANOUM010000729.1:0-1571 GCA_031416855.1 Rhodoferax sp.
AGCACAAGCAACCCGCGCGCGCAGCCGAGGAGCATTCCGCGCGCTGGCGTCCATGGCGCAGTTATGCGGTCCTGCGCGCCTGGAACACCCTGCCGCCGTCACCACCGCTGCCGACGCCCGCCACACCACCACCACCACCACCCACCCGCCGTGCCAGGGCCAGGAGAACCACCCCATGAAATTCGCGCCGGACATCCGCAAGACGCGCTTTGACAGCCCCCTGGGCCCGATCATCCTGGCCGCCACCGACACGGGCCTGGCCGGCCTGTGGTTCGATGACCAGAAACACCAGCCGGCCTGGCAGGACTGGCCCGATCGGAACGACGATCCGACGCTGTTGCAGTCGATCGCCGAGTTGCAGCAATATTTCGACGGTGCGCGCACGACCTTCGGGTTGCCGCTGGATCTGCGCGGCGGTACGCCGTTCCAGCAATCGGTGTGGCAGGCACTGCTGCTGGTGCCGTTTGGCGTGTGCACCACCTACGGCTCACTGGGCGTGGTGCTGGACAAGCCGCGGGCGGTGCGCGCCGTAGGTACGGCCGTGGGTCGCAACCCACTGGGTATCATCGTGCCCTGCCACCGGGTTCTCGGTGCGGACGGGTCCCTCACCGGGTATGCGGGCGGTCTGGGCCGCAAGGCCGCCCTGCTCACCCTGGAATCCGGCGCACAACGCGCCCCACCAATCGCCCTGACTGCATGACAACAAAATCCGTGGCCCTGGAGTATGTCGCCCTGGCGGCCATCTGGGGCTCGTCCTTCCTGTTCATGCGCCTGGGTGGCGCCGAGTTCGGTTTCATGGCCACTGCGGGAGTGCGCGTGATGATCGGTGCGCTGGTGCTGATGCCGCTGTTGTGGTTCAGCGGTCAGTGGGGCTCGCTGCGCCGCAACGCGGCCAAGGTGCTGCTCATCGGTTTGCTCAACTCCGCGCTGCCCTTCGTGCTGTTTGCCTACGCGGTGACCTCGATCAGCACCGGGCTGTCAGGCATTCTCAACGCCACCGTTCCCCTGTTTGGCGCCATCATTGCCTGGGTCTGGCTAAAGGACCGCCCGGGACCGGCGCGCATCGCGGGCCTGGCTATCGGTTTTGCGGGCGTGGTGCTGCTGGCCAAGGATTCGGCCAACTTCACGGCGGGGGGCAGCGGCTGGGCCGTGCTGGCTTGCCTGATGGCCGCCGTGTGTTACGGCTTTGCCGCCAACTTCACCAGGAAACACCTTGGACAAGTGCACCCGATGGCCCTCGCAGCCGGCAGCCAGATCGGCGCCTCGCTGGGCCTGGCGGTGCCGACCTGGTGGTTCTGGCCCAGCCACAACCCGGGCACCGGCCCCTGGCTGGCGTTGCTGGTGCTGGGTGTGGTCTGCTCCGGCCTGGCCTACATCCTGTACTTCCGGCTGATCAGCCACGTGGGGCCATCCAAGGCCATGACCGTGACCTTTTTAGTGCCGCTGTTCGCGATCCTGTACGGCACCGTGCTGCTGGGCGAACAGCTCACGCCCTGGATGCTGCTGTGCGGCGCCATCGTCGTGTTGGGAACGGCACTGGCGACCGGGGTGCTGCAATTCAGGCGCGAATC
>JANOUM010000730.1:0-1731 GCA_031416855.1 Rhodoferax sp.
GAACGCTGGAAACCCTCGGGCAGGGTTTCGCGCACGGTCTGTTCGATGACACGGGAGGCCGTCGATTCGTATGGGGGTGATCTTGCGGACTTGGCGCTTTGCACGTCCGCAAGGCACAGAGAAGAGAGAGCGAGAGAGGGCCGAAACCGGCGAAAACGGGCGCGGTGGCAAAGCGCCAAGTCCGCAAGAAAAACCCCGTTTCCCTCTCGGAGAACGGGGTTTATCAGAAGCAAAGAGAGACTCTTTGCTGAGGGTTTATGGTGGAGCTGGGGGGATTTGAACCCCCGTCCGCAAGCCATCATCGAGCAGATCTACATGTTTAGTGGTCTGATTTGAGTCTCGCCACCTAGGTCGCGCAGCCACACGCTACCTAGGACGCCAGCACCCTATTGTCTCGCCCCACGCCAAGGTACCCGACGCACAGCCAGCCGATGTGAATAACCTTACAGCCTGGACATCACGACCTTGCGGTCACGACACCCTTGCCCGGCCCATCGGCCTGCCGTTGTAAGGCTCACTGGTTTTTAAGCAGCGAGTGCGAAACGTTCGTCGTTTGCAGTTAGTTTGTTTGAATCTGTTTTACGAGCGCATTCAGCTCGACATGCACCACAGCGATTCCGAACCCACGTCGAAACCAATGCAGCCCCTCAGTGAACATTTTAGGCCGGCGACAGCAATTCCAAGAGCTCCAGCGGAGAATATATTGCCGCGTCCGCACCCCAGCCGGCGGCGTCGGCTCCTCGGCCCAAATAGCCGTAGGTGGCCGCCACGGTCATCATGCCGGCTGCACGACCCGCCTGGATGTCGCGTTCGTCATCCCCTACGTACACACAGGCCGACGGCTCCATGCCAATGCGACGCGCTGCTTCCAGCAAGGGCGCGGGGTGTGGCTTGAGGTGTGGCGTGGTGTCGCCGCTTACCAAGACCGCCGCGCCCGATCGCAGGCCCAGCGCCAGGGTCTGTGGCTCCGAAAATCGGGCCGCCTTGTTGGTCACGATGCCCCAGGGCAAGCCGCGCCGGGTCAAACCCTGTACCAGATCCCCCACCCCGTCGAAGACACGGGTACGCTGCATCATGCAGCGCTCGTAGTAGATGAAGAACTCTTCTTTCAGGGCGGCGAACGCGGCATGGTCTGGCGCCACGCCGAAGGCCACATCGAGCATTCCGCGGGCACCTGAACCGGCCATCGGCCGGTACGTTTCGATCGGCAACGCTGGCAGGCCGCGGGCCAGGCGCATCCGGTCTGCTGCGGCGCCGAGGTCGGGTGCGCTGTCTATCAGTGTGCCATCCAGATCGAACAGCACCGCACGGACATGCGCAAGACGCGACGATGCATCTGCTGTCATGCGCCCTGGCTCAGAGGCCGCTGCGTCGCAAACAGGTAGTTCACGCTAGGGTCGTCATCGAGCCAGTAACGGCGTGTCACCGGGTTGTATTGCATGCCACGGGGTTGGCGCAGCTCGAGGTCTGCATCACGGCAATACCGCGCCAGTTCGCTCGGCCGGATGAACTTTGCGAAGGAATGGGTGCCCCGGGGTAGCAGGTTCAAGACGTATTCCGCACCTACGATGGCGAACAGAAACGACTTCGCATTGCGGTTGATCGTTGAAAAGAACACATAACCGCCGGGTCGGACCAGCGTGGCACAGGCCCGCACGATCAACGCCGGTTCCGGCACGTGCTCGAGCATTTCCATACAGGTGACCACATCGAAGCCTGCCGGTTGCTCGG
>JANOUM010000731.1:0-9912 GCA_031416855.1 Rhodoferax sp.
CAAACGGGGTGTGAAGATCCACGAAGGCATCGAGGTCACCGGCGTGATCGTCGAAGGCGGCAAGGTGGCGGGCGTGCACACGGCCCAGGGCGATGTGCGTTGCGAGGTGCTCGTCAACTGCGCCGGCCAGTGGGCGCGCCAATTCGGGCGTCTGGCGGGTGTCAACGTGCCGCTGTACGCGGCCGAGCATTTCTACATCGTCACCGGCAAGATCGAAGGCGTGCATCCGATGCTGCCGGTGATGCGCGACCCGGATGGCTTCATCTATTACAAGGAGGAGGTGGGCGGCCTGCTGATGGGCGGCTTCGAGCCAGTGGCCAAACCCTGGAAGGTGGATCCGATCCCCGCCAGTTTCCAGTTCCAGCTACTGGACGAGGACTGGGAGCAGTTCGAGCCGCTGATGAAGAACGCGATCCACCGCACACCCTGCCTGGAGACGGCCGAGATCAAGATGCTGCTGAACGGGCCGGAGAGCTTCACGCCCGACGGCAACTTCATCCTCGGCGAGGCACCCGAGTTGCGCAACTACTTCGTTTGCGCCGGCTTCAATTCGTCAGGCATCGCCAACTCTGGCGGTGCCGGCAGGCTGATCGCCGAGTGGATCATCGGTGGCGAGCCGAGCACCGACTTGTGGGACGTCGACGTGCGCCGCTTCGGTCCCTTCACCGGCAACCGCAAGGCCTTGTTTGCACGCACCGCCGAGACCCTGGGCTTGCACTACGCGATGCGCTGGCCGCGCCAGGAGCTGGAGACCGCGCGACCGCTGCGCACCTCGCCGCTGTACGACACACTGCGCGCCAAGGGGGCCGAGTTTGGCAGCAAGAACGGCTGGGAGCGGGCCAACTATTTTCGGCCAGACGGCGCGCCCACGCCAGCGCACACGCTGGGCATGCCAGGATGGCTGCCCTGGATGCAGGCCGAGCAGCGCGCCACGCGCGAGGCGGTCGCGCTTTACGACCAGAGCTCGTTCTCCAAGCTGATGCTGCATGGCCGCGATGCGCTCGCCGTGCTGCAACGGCTGTGCGCCAACGACATGGACATGCCGGTCAACAAGATGGTCTACACGCCCATGCTCAACGAACGTGGCGGTTTCGAGAGCGACCTGACGGTGATCCGGCAGACCTCGGACCGCATGGGCGACCGTTACCTGATCGTCACCGGCTCTGCGCAATCCGTGCGCGACTTCGACTGGATCTCGCGCCACATCGGCACCGCTGAGCACGCGGTGCTGACCGACATCTCGCCGATGTACAGCGTGTTGTCGGTGATGGGCCCGAAGACGCGCGCACTGCTGGCGCGTGTCAGCCCGGACGACCTCTCGCCCGAGGGCCTGAAGTTCTCCTGGACCAAGGTGATCGACCTCGGGTTCGCACGCGTGCGGGCCGCGCGCATGGCCTATGTAGGCGGCCCGGGTTTCGAGTTGATTGTGCCAGTGGAGATGACGCGCCACGTGTACCAGACGCTGATCGAAGCAGGCGCCGATCTCGGCCTGCGCGACGCGGGCTACTTTGCCCTGGATGCGCTGCGCCTCGAGATGGGCCGGCGCGCCTGGGGTGCCGAACTGGGGCCGGACGAAAACCCGTTCGAGGCCGGGCTGATGGCGTCGGTTCAATTGGACAAGACCACCCCTTTCATCGGCCAGGACGCCTTGCGTCATTTGCAGGGCAAACCCTTGCGCAAGAAGATGGTGACCCTGGTGCTGGAGTCGCACGACCTGTATGTTTGGGGCGGGGAATCGATTCTTGTCGGCGGTGAAACTGTCGGCGAGATTTCATCTGCGGGTTGGAGTCCGCGCGCGGGTGCCTGTGTGGCATTGGGGTATGTGCGTGGTGCCGCGGCGCTTGTGGCGCACCGCGGTACATCGGCCTGCATTGACTTGTGGGGCGCGCGCGCGCCCGTGAGGCTGTACGACAGCTGGCCGGCTGTCGCCGCATGATGCGCGTGCCCATCGATTGTGCGTACTTGTCGTTTCATACTGAGTGAAGCATACTTGTTCGATACAACATGGTGAAGGTCCACATGGAAGCCATCGACGTGACACTTGCCGAGCGCGGGCAGATCGTGATCCCGAAGGAGGCGCGCGATGCCTTGGGCCTCAAGCCCGGTGCACGACTGCAGCTGCGCATCGACGACGGGCGCTTGCTGATTGAAAAGAAGGTCCAGCTCGACCTGAGCCGATGGATCGGAAAAGCCGTTGACGATGGCTTGTCCACCAATGAGGCCTTGGCCGAACTTCGCGGACGCCCTGTGCCTTGGCAGCCAGCAAGCAGCAAGGCAAAGCTTGCGGGTGACAAGCCAGCGCGCAAATGAAAACGGCGGTCGATTCCAGCATCTTGTTTGACATCCTCAAAGGAGCCCCGGGTGCCATGGCCGCGCAGAAAGCACTGGAGGCGGCATTGGCGCACGGAAGCTTGTCGGTCTGCGCCGTGGTGGTTGCCGAGTTGGGGTTACTTTTCGGACGAAACGGACCTGCGTGAATTTCTGGCCGCTTGCCAGATTGACCATCACCCGCTTTCAATGGAATCCGCATTGGACGCGGCCCGGATCATGCGCGGGTATGCGCGCAACCAGGGTCCCCGGGAACGCATGGCACTCGATTTCTTGATCGGGGCCCACGCCCGCCAACAGGCGGATGCGCTGCTGACTACGGATGCAGGTTTCTATCGGCAGTACTTTGACGGTTTGCGCGTGGTCACGCCCTGAACCAGGCAGCCTTCGTCAGCGCCGCCGCCAGGCCTGGGTTGTGCGGTCCAGCCGGTGGGTCAGCAATACATGGGCAATCTTCACGCTGGCCGAGGTGGCCACGATGGTGATCGCCATGGCGGCGGCGGCTGCGGTGAAACCGGACTCGTCCATGTTGATGATTGATACGGCCGCCAGCTTGGTGTCGGTGGAGTACAGAAAGATCACCGCCGACACCGTGGTCATGGCGTTCACGAACAAGTAGATGCTGATGTCGAGCACGGCCGGCAGGCAGACCGGTACGGTCACGCGGGTCATGGTGCGGAACAGTGACACCTTGAGTGAGGCTGACACGGCTTCGAACTCCGCGTCGAGCTGTTTCAGTGCGGTCGTCGCCGTGAGGTGGCTCACGGTATAAAAGTGGGTGACCGAGTTGATGACCAGAATGGCCATCGTGGCATAGATGAAGCCAAACGGGTTGCCGCGTGCGTTGAAGAAGAAGATGTAGGCCAGCCCCAGCACCAGGCCCGGCACCGCCATCGGCAACATGGCCATGAATTGCGCCAGGGTGCGGCCCCAGGCGAACGCGCGCGTCTTCTCGAGCAGGTAGGCGCCGATGAAGATCACGACGGTGCCGATCACGGCCGTCCAGGCCGCAAGCTCCATCGAGTTCCAGTAGGCCGACCAGCCGTCGCTGTCGAACTCGCCAAAGGCATAGTTGTTGAGCGTGAGCGCCAGGTTGTAGGGCCAACGCGTCACCAGCGAGGCCCAGGCCGACATGGCCAGCAGGCCGAAAATCAGGCCACCCACCACGGTGCAGAACGCGAACAGGCCCCAGTCGCGTTGCGCATCGGGCTTGGGCACCAGCGGCACTGCGCGCGCCGACAGCAGGGCGACCTGGCGGCGCTGAATGATGCGGTCGGCGGCGAACGCCACCACGGCCGGAATCAGCAGCACGAAGCCCACCACCGCGCCCATTTCGAAATTCTGCTGGCCGATGACTTGCTTGAAGATGTCGGTGGCGAGCACGTTGAAACGCCCGCCGATCACCTTGGCGATACCGAAATCGGTGATGACCAGCGTGAAGATCACAAAACCGGCGCTGATCACGCCGTATTTGGCGCCGGGCAGCGTGACCGTGAAGAACATGCGCGTTTTGGACGCACCCAGCGCATCGGCCGCTTCGTACAGGCGCGAGTCGGCCATGGACAAGGCGGCGATCAGGATCATCAGGGCATGCGGGAAGCAGTAAAACACCTGCGAGATCACGATGCCGATCGGCCCGTAGATGGAGGCACCGAACATCCAGTCCTTCAGGAACCCCTGGTTGCCGAAGAGATAGATCAACGAGATCGCGGGCAGCAGCGACGGCGCCAGGATCGGGATCAGCGCCAGTGCCTGGAACAGGCCCTTCCAGCGCATGCAACTGCGTTGCAGCGCATAGGCATAGGTGAAAGCCAGCGGCAACACGATGGCCGTAGTCAGCAACGCGATGAACACGCTGTTCCACACCGAGGCGAACAGTGCGGGTGTGGAGAAGTAGGTGAAGTAGTTGGCCAGCCCGACGAACTCGCCATTCTGGTTTTGGAAACTCTTGGACAGCAGCCACCACAGGGGCAGGATCAGGGTGACGAGCAACCAGCCGATCAGCAGGCAGATGCCGGCCCGCATGAGGATGTCGTCGCGGTCCAGCCGGCGGCGGGTGGGCGGCGCGTCCGCGTCGATCTTGGCGCTGGCGACGGCGCTCACGGTTGTTTCGGCGCGCCGGGGAACACCCGGATGCGCTCCGGCGGCAGGGCGATCAGCAGCTCCTGGCGTTCGGTGACGGCCAGGTCGCGCACGACGTTGATGGAGAAATCGGCCACCAGTGCGGGTTTGCCGTTGTCGCCGTTTACGGCCAGGTCCACGCGGCAGAACGCGCCGAGAAACTCGATATGGGCGACACGGACGCGAACCGTATTGGGCATGTCGGCCGTCACGTTGCGCACCACCACGTCTTCCGGGCGGATGGCGAGCGTGACGTCCTGGCCGGGGCCGGGTTGGATATCGAGCTCACAGGACAGGTCGACGGTGCCGAAGCGCACACACCCCGGCCGCAACACGATCGCAGGCAGGAAATTGGTGGTGCCGACAAAATCTGCCACGAAAGCGCTGGCGGGCTTGCGGTAGACCTCGACCGGTGTGCCGACTTGTTCGATCACGCCGGCATTCATCACGACAATGCGGTCGGCCATGGTCAGGGCCTCTTCCTGGTCGTGCGTGACCATGATGGTGGTCACGCCCAGGCGCTCATGCAACCTTCGGATTTCGATGCGCAGGTAGGCGCGCACCCGGGCATCGAGTGCGCTGAGGGGTTCGTCGAGCAACAACAGCCCGGGGGACAAGGCCAATGCCCGCGCCAGCGCCACACGCTGCTGCATGCCGCCGGACAGTTGGGCCGGGTATTTGGGGCCGGAGTCGGGCAGGCCGACCAGTTTGAGCAGTTCGTCGACGCGGGTTGCGATCTCGACCCTGGGTAGGCGGCGGCTCACCAGGCCGTAACCCACGTTGGCCGCGACCGTCAGGTTCGGGAACAGCGCATAACTCTGGAACACGATGCCGAAGTCGCGCTGCGAAGCCGGCAGGTTGGAAATCTCGCGGTCGGCCTGGAAGATCCGGCCGGAGGTCTGGATGTCCAGGCCGGCGATGGCGCGCAGCAAGGTGGTCTTGCCGCAACCGGACGGGCCCAGAAAACAGACAAACTCGCCCGGGAAGATGTCCAGCGAGATGTCTCTCAAGGCGGAGAAGTTGCCGAACTGCTTTTTCAGCCGTTCGATGCGCAGATAGGGCGGTGCATCCGCCTTCGGTTTTTGTTCTTGCATGTGAGCCCAACTAGACGGGGCCCTGGTGGCCACCGTCACATACGATTCGCTCCAGCCAGGGCCGGGACGAACTTATTTGGCAGCCGACTTGCCGTCGTAGCGCGTGGTCCACTCGGCCAGGATCCGGGCGCGGTCGGCACCCATCTTGGACAAGTCGATCTTGACCATGGCGGAGTCGGCGCTCGGCGGGTAGTTCGGCGGGGCCGGGTTCATGCCGGGATAACCGACGATGGCGTAGTACTTGCCGTACAACTCGTAGGCCCCTTTGCTGATCGCAAAATCGGCCAGTTTCTGGGCCGCTGCCAGGTTCTTGGTGCCCTTGACGATGGCAGTGGCTTCCATGTCCCAGGGAGCACCTTCCTTGGCCAGGATGATGTCGATCGGAGCACCGGCGGTTTTTTCCTTGGCGCCGCGCATGTCGAAACCGATGCCGATGGCGCGTTCGCCCTTGGCAGCCTGCACACACGGCGCAGAACCCGAGTGGGTGTAGACCGCGATGTTGTTGTGGAGTTTGTCCATGAACTCCCAGGCGCCCTTTTCACCCATGATCTGGATCCAGGCATACACCGCCTGGTAACCCGTGCCCGACGAGGCCGGGTTGGGCATGACGATGGAATCCTTGTAGACCGGGTTGGCCAGGTCGGACCAGGAGGCAGGCTTGGGCAGATTCTTCTTGGGGCCCTCGACCGTGTTGTAACACATGACCGCGAGCCAGGCGTCCATGCCGGTCCAGGTGGTCGGGTTGGTGGTGCTGCGGAACGCGGGCTTGATCTGGTCGACGCCTTTGGGTGTGTACGGCTGCAACATGCCCATGGATTCGAACAGTGCCACGCTGGACGCGCCCAGGCCCCAGATGACATCGGCGCGGGGGTTGTCCTTTTCGGCCAGCAGGCGGGCGGTCACGACGCCGGTGGAATCACGCACCCAGGCGATCTCGACGTCGGGGTTGGCCGCTTCGAAAGCTTGTTTGTAGGGCCCCAACTGGTCGTTTTCAAGTGCCGAGTAGACACTGATCCGGGTCTTCTGCGCGAAAGCAGGGACCGACAGCAGGGCCGATGCGGCGATAGTCGCGACGCCCAGAATCAGGCCTCGGACGGTAGGTTTGAACATAAGAGGAACTCCTTCTCCAACAACGTGAAAATGCCGGGCCGGCCGGTACCGCCATAGTCTGGTTTGCACCACTGCGAACGCACGATTTGTGCCGAAACACCAGCGTGTGTTTTTTAGTATGTCACAGAAATATGACTGTGGCATGGCGCAAGAGCATACGCCGGACCGCCCCAAAACAGGCCCGGGCTTTCCCGTAGGCCAGTCCCATTTTTAGGTCGATCGGTGCGCCTCCAGCAGGCAGGCCTGGAACACCCGCGTCGCCCGCGCCGGCTCCGGTGAGTGCCGCAGGATGCCCAGGAAGCCACAGGTGTAACGCAACACGTCCGGGTTGAGTGCTCGCATCTGCCCTTGCCCTACAAACTCGGCCGCATAGTGGTCGGGCAGGAAACCCAGAAACTTGCCCGACAGGATCAGGTGGGCAATCGCCTCCTGGTCAAAACCTGTTGCCTTGCGGGGCAGGCGCATCTGCTGGCTAATGTCCATATTTGGTGAGTGGTAACCCAGGCCCGCAAACTGCTGCTCGGCCAGGCCTTCCCAACCCAGCCTGGACGGCGGCCGCCCGAACAGCGGATGCTGCGCCCCGCAATATAAGTACATGGTTTCGTCGAACAGCGCGTCGTAGGCCAGGCTGGCCGAGCGGCGGTGTCCGGGGATCACCCCAACCTGGAACTGTCCGTCGATGACCCCGCGCTCGATGGTGTTGATCGGTGCCACATGCAGATGCAGCTCGACCCCCGGCGCGCGCTCGCAGAACAGCGCGATGGCCCGCCCGATGTGTGCCGCCGGGTTGCTCGCGGTCTTGTCGAACACCGCCACCTTGAGCTGCCCACCCATGCGCCGGTGGATCTCGTCCACGCTGGAGCGAAACGCGTCGGTCGATGCCAGCAGGCGCAGGGTCTCGGCGTAGATCTGCTCGCCTTCAGGCGTGAGCGAGAAACCGGCGCGGCCGCGCCGGCACAGGGTCAGGCCCAGGCGGACCTCCAGGTCCTTCACGTGGCGGCTGATGGTGGAGGTGCCGATGTTGAGCTCGAGTTCGGCCGCCGCCATGCCGCCGCAATCGACCACGGTCTTGAAGACCCGCAGCAGGCGCAGATCCATGTCGGCCAACTGGCCCAGAAGGGCGTGGTGTTTTACTTGCATGAATTGGCAACTGAATAGTGACAATCAGCCATTCATAAGAGTAACAGACAGCGCCACAATGCGTTTCACGACCTGTCGCCGTCATCCTTGCCCTGTCAATCTTGCCCTGTCGTCCTCACCCAGTCCCGTGCCGTGTCATCCTCACCCTGTCCCGTGCCGTGTCATCCTCACCCTGTCATTGCGGGCCTGACCCGCAATCCAGTGGATCCCGGAGCGAGTCCGGGATGACACGACTGAACATGACATGACGCAGCACCCCACGACAGACATGGCATGACAGCAGGGCCTTCCCATTCCTATTAGCCACCACCACCGGAGTCCGCCATGAACCTCAACGACGCCCAGCACTTGCAACCAGCTGCCGAAACCCGCACCGATGCCGCCTGGCTGGATGCACACTGGATGCCCTACACGGCCAACCGCCAATTCAAGGCGAATCCGCGCATGATGGTGAGCGCCCAGGGTGCCTACTACACCATGGCCGATGGCCGCAAGATCCTGGACGGCCTGTCCGGCCTGTGGTGTTGCGGCCTGGGTCACGGCCGGCCGGAGATCACCGAAGCAGTCAGCAAACAGATCGCCAAGCTCGACTACTCGCCCGCCTTCCAGTATGGGCACCCGCTATCGTTCGAACTCGCCAACAAAATCAAGGAGCTGACCCCGGCCGGGCTGGATTATGTGTTTTTCACCGGCTCGGGCTCGGAATGCGCCGACACCTCGCTCAAGATGGCGCGCGCCTACTGGCGCACCAAGGGCCAGGCCAGCAAGACGCGTTTCATCGGCCGCGAGAAGGGTTACCACGGGGTCAACTTCGGCGGCATCTCGGTCGGCGGCATCGTGGCCAACCGCAAGGCCTTTGGCCAGGCGATCGAGGCCGACCACCTGCCCCACACCCAGTTGGCCAGCAACGCCTATTCGCGTGGCATGCCTGAAAAAGGCGCGGAATTGGCGGATGACCTGTTGCGTTTGATCGCCCTGCACGATGCATCCAACATCGCAGCCGTGATCGTCGAGCCCTTCTCCGGCTCGGCCGGCGTGGTGATCCCGCCGGTGGGTTACCTGAAGCGCCTGCGCGACATCTGCACTGCCAACAACATCCTGTTGATTTTTGACGAAGTGATCACCGGGTTCGGCCGCGCCGGGGCCTACACCGGCTCGGAGGCCTTCGGCGTGACGCCCGACATCCTCAACGCTGCCAAGCAGATCACCAATGGCACGCAACCGCTGGGGGCCGTGGTGGCCACGAAAGAAATCTACGACACCTTCATGCATGCCGGCGGGCCCGACTACATGCTGGAGTTCGTCCATGGCTACACCTATTCCGCGCACCCCGTGGCCTGTGCGGCCGGTATTGCCGCACTCGACGTGCTGGTGAAGGACGATCTGGTCAACCGCGTCAAGTCGCTGGCGCCGTATTTCGAGCAGGCGGTGCACAGCCTCAAGGGAACAAAACACCTCACCGACATCCGCAACTATGGCTTGGCCGCCGGTATCACGATCGACGCCTTGCCCGGTGAGCCGGCGCGTCGGCCCTACGAGATTGCCATGAAGTGCCTCGACAAGGGTTTCTACGTGCGTTACGGTGGCGACACGATCCAGCTCGCACCGCCCTTCATCATCGAAAAGCACGAAATCGACAGCCTCGTCAACGCCCTGGGTGACGCGCTGCGCGAAACTGCCTGAGCCGCCCACCCCTCTCCGCCTATCATCCGCTGAACCTGCCATGTACAAAGATCCCTTTCTCCCCACGCCCGGCACCACCACCGCCCTGCCCACCATCGGCCACCTGATCGACGGCAAGCTGGTGGCCGGCGGCAGCCGCTCGCAAGATGTTTTCAACCCGGCCACCGGCAAGGTGGAAAAGCGTCTGCTGCTGGCCGACGCGGCCACCATCGAACAGGCGATTGCGTCGGCCCAGGCGGCCTATCCGGCCTGGCGCGCCACGCCGCCCCTGAAGCGGGCCCGCGTGATGGGTAAGCTCAAGCAGCTACTCGAGGACAACGCCGACCAGATCTGCGCACTGCTCACCGCAGAACACGGCAAGGTGGTGGGCGACGCCCAGGGTGAATTGCAGCGCGGCATCGAGAACGTCGAATACGCCAGTTACGCGCCCGAACTG
>JANOUM010000732.1:0-5199 GCA_031416855.1 Rhodoferax sp.
CGCTGACGCGGGCTCCTCCTTTACCTGCGGCACCCGCAAGCCCGGCATCCGCGGCTGGCGGCATGGTTCGGCGCGCGGCAGGTGACCATCGGCATGCCTGCCGCGCAGGCTGCGTCCTTGCTGCCGAAAAACTCCAACAAGCCGGTACCCGCCCCCGGCGCAAACTCCACCAGAAAATCAGCGTCGCTTGTCGCCGGGTCGAAGTCATCGGCTCGCGCAGCGGACCCAAACACATCAAGGCGTGGAATCTGGTAGCGCTGGCAGATCTCGGCTATGGCAGTCTGATGTTCTGCGATCAAGAGGTGCATGGCCAAGTACCTCCGGGTTCCACACTGTCAACATAGGCGCTGATACGGCCAAGGTCGTCAAATCCGATAGACCCGCCGCGCCGTGCCGCATAGCAGGGCCCGCTGCGCATCGATGCCCAATGGCGCCGCCAGCCGCTTGAATGCATTCCACAGACTCGTGTAGGTGCAGCCGCTGCGGTCAACCGGAAAGTTGCTCTCGAACATGCAGCGCTGCGGGCCGAAGACATCGAGGCACACCTCGAAGTACGGACGCCAGGCATCGGCCAGCAGCTCCGACGACGGTGGCTGCGCAAGCTTGCGCCAGGCGAACCCGGCCAGGGGCATGGCCAGGCCACCGAACTTGAGCGACACGTTGGGCAAGGAACCCAGCATCTGCAGCGCCGTTCGCCAGGCCTGGAACACCTCGTCGCGACGCCCTGCGTAGGACCCGATACCCACCGGGCCGCCACAATGGTCGACAACGATGGAGAGATCGGGGCAGGCACGCGCCAGGGCTGCCACGTCGCCCAACTGGTGGAAATACAGCCACACATCGAGCGACAGCCCTGCGCGCGCAAGGCAACGCGCACCGGCTTGCACCTGCGCCTCGCGCAACATGCCGGGCCGGGCCGGGTAGGACGCGTGGATCGCCGGGTCGCTGTCGCAGGCAGTGGAATACCGCACGCCACGAAAGCGGCCCAGGCCCGCCTGCCCGTGGGCATCCAGCACCGGGTGCACCGCATCACCGAGTGCCAGGTCGGCAAAGCCCACGATGGCGGCGGCGATGACGACATCGCCCTGCCCGGGCGTCGCATCGACCAGGCCCGCCACATAGGCGGTCTCGCCGGCTGGCCGCAGCGGCTGCGGCCCTGCATCCAGGTACTGCGACCGACACTCCACATAGACGGTGGACAACACCCGGTGCCCACCGCCGGCATCGGCTGCGAACTGCGGCGGGAGGTAGGTGTGGCCGCCGCGGTCCCACAGGTGGTGGTGCGGATCGACAACCGGTGCGGCCGGGTCCAGCGCCACCTCGTGACACAGGGCCAGCCAGTCCTCCCAACGCTGTTGGCGGTCCTGCGTCCCCGCCTGCATCAGTGGCACCTCGCCTGGCGTGCGCACCTGCGGCCCACGGTGCGACGCTGGTGCAGGCCTTTGGCTTGGCCGCCTCGCTGTGCATCACGCGGTCTGTGGCGCCCGGGCGGCCATCCAGCCTTCACAGGGTGCGCCCCCCATCCACCGCAATCGTCTGGCCGCAGACATAGGACGCCAGCGGCGACGCCAGGTACAGGCAGGCGCCGGCCATGTCGCCCGGCGTTCCGAGTCTGCCGGCGGGAATGCCATCCAGCCGCTCGCGCAATCGCTCGTCGCTGTTGATGGTTATCTTGGTGAGTTTGGTGTCCACCAGGCCTGGCGCCACGCCGTTGACGCGGATGCCCTTGTGCGCCCAGGCCTGTGCCAGTGTGGCGGTGAGGTGGATGGCGCCGGCCTTGGACGCCGCATACGCCGGGTTGCCGCGGGTAGCACGTTGGCCACCCACCGACGAGATCGTGATCAGCGAACCCTGGCACACCGCCAGTGCATCGCGGAACTTCTGCGCGCAGGCCATCAGGCTGTTGAGGTTGACGTCGATGATGCGGCGAAAGGTGTCGATCTGGAACTCCTTGCGGCCGTACGCGACCGTGCCCTGGCACAACACCAGCACATCCAGTGCGTCCGGCGCGGGAGCGGCATCCAGTGCGGCAAAGTCGCCGACATCGACCTGGTGGTACGACAGACCGGTCAGGTCGGAGCCTTGCTCGGCCCGGTAGTCGGCGGCATTGGCGCGGGTGCCCCACACCGACACCTGCGCACCCTGCTGGCGGAACGCCTGCGCGATGCCGTTGCCGATGCCGCTGGAGCCGCCGACCACCAGCACCGTCTTGCCACTGAAATCGAGCGCCTGGGAATAGTTGATCGCTGCCACTGGTACACCTTCGCCCTGCGGGCTGCACTGCTGAACTTGCGTGGGGGGGGCCGGCGCGGTGCTCATGTCAAACCGGGCAGTTCGGGTCGAACACGGGTTGGCGCTTCTCTTCGTAGGCCTTGAGGCCCTCGACCACGTCGGGGCCGGAGAAACCAAGGATTTCCAGCGACAGCGAGTTTTCGAAGATCGGCCAGGCCATGGTGAGCCAGTTGTTCATCGACATCTTGGTCCAGCGGATCGCCGACGGCGAGGCCTTGGTAAGATTGATGGCCACGTTCAGTGCGGTTTCCTGCAGCTTGTCGTCGTCCACCACCCGGGAGATCAGCCCGATGCGTTCGGCCTCCTCCGCGTACAGGTGCTCGCCGCTCATCAGGTAGTACTTGGCCTTGGCCATGCCACACAACAGGGGCCAGATGATCGCCGCATGGTCACCGGCGGCCACGCCCAGGCGTACATGGCCGTCGACGATCTTGGCCGAGCGCCCGGCGATGGTGATGTCCGACAGCATCGCCACCGCCAGGCCGCCACCGGCGGCCGCGCCGTTGATGGCCGACACCAGCGGCTTGGAGAAATGGATCAGGTTCTTGACCAGGTTGCGGCCGTCCTTCCACATGCGGGCGCGCCACTCGAACTGGTTGACGAGTTTCTGCTCCAGCGCGAAGTCGCCCCCAGCGGAAAAGGCCCGGCCCTCGCCGGTCACGATCACCGCACTTACCGAAGCGTCGTCCTCGATGTGCTGCCAGATGGTGGTCATCGCATGGTGAAAGTCAAAGTCCATCGCGTTCATCTTGCCGCGCGCCATGGTGATGCGCAGCACCTGGTCGGCCGGTCGGTCGAGCTTGAGCGACTCGTAGGCGGGATAGGCATAGGTCATCGGGAATCTTTCGGATCAGTCGGGCGGATCGGCCCGCACGCCAGCGCTGCCGATGGCGATGGCGGGTGGGACAGGTGCGGTAGCGCAGAAAAAATTCTAAGCGCTTTCGGCATCATCGCGCGGTGCAGGTGCTGCTGTCTTACGTATCATCATCCGGTGCCGGTCCCGCCGCCTTGCGCGAAGGGTCGACGCCGTACCCCTACCTCACCCTGTCGAGCACACCATGAACGTCGGACTTGCAGTCACCCGGATCTCCCAGCGCGCGCCGACCAGCTTGGCGCTTTTCGATGGCCAACGAACCATGGATTACGCCACGCTGGAGGCCCGGAGCAACCGGCTGGCGAACCTGCTGCACGGCGCGCTCCGGTTCGGCCGGGGCGACCGCGTGGCGCTGCTGGTGCACAACCGCATGGACGTGGTGGAAGTGCTGGTCGGCGTGGCCAAGGCGGCACTGGTGTACGTCGGTTTGAATTTCCGCATGACCGAGGCCGAGTTGCTGGCGGTGCTGAAAAACGCCGAGCCGCGTATGCTTGTCACCGAGCCGGAATTCGAATCGCTGGCCCGGCGGCTGGCAGCGCAGCACAATATCCAGGTGCTGGTGCTCGACCCGGCTGGCAGCTACGAAGCGGCACTCAGCGCCAGCAGCGACGCGTTGCCGACCTCGGCGCATACGGTGTTCCCGCAGGACCACTTCGCCATTGTCTACACCAGCGGCACCACGGGCCTGCCCAAGGGCATCCTGTTCGACCACGCGGCCGCGCTGCAGCACGGCACGGTGGCCTGCCTGGAGTACGGGATCGAGGCGCACAGCCGTTACCTGATCCAGATACCGCACAACTCCTGCGTCAACATCACCATCGTGCCCGCGCTGATGGCCGGCGCCGCAATCGGTTTTGCCGAGAGCCGCGGGTTCAGCGGACCGGCCCTGTGCCACACCGTCGAGCGCCACCGCGTGACACACACCTTCCTGGTGCCCACCATGCTCGCCACGCTGCTGGAGCAGGACCCGGGCGACTTCCCGCAGCGCCTGTCCTCGATCACCACGCTGGGCTACGGCTCCTCGCCGATCCCTGCAGAGCGCCTGCGTATCCTGATCGAAAGGTACGGCCCGATCTTCATCCAGCTCTACGGCATGGCCGAGATCGCGTCCATCGGCACGCTGCTGCGCAAGCAGGACCATGTGCACGCGCTGGCCGACAAGCCCCAGCTGCTCGCCTCGTGCGGGCAGCCATCCTATGCCACCACGGTGCGGTTGGTCGACCCGGCAGGCGCGGATGTTCCGCCTGGCGAAACCGGCGAGATCATCTTCGGCGGCCCGCACACGATGCTCGGCTACTTTCGCGAACCCGAGCGCACCGGCAAGGCGCTGATTGGCGGCTGGCTGCACTCCGGAGACGTGGGCCGGGTCGACGACCAGGGCTACTACTACATCGTCGACCGCATCAAGGACCTGATCATCCGCGGCGGCTACAACCTGGCGCCGAGCGAGGTCGAGGCGGTGCTCTACACGCACCCCGCCGTGCTCGATGCCGCTGTGGTCGGCATCCCGGACGAGAAATGGGGCGAGGCGGTGCTGGCGGTGGTGGCGCTCAAGCCGGGCCAGTCCGTTGCACCGGATGAACTGTTGCAAGTCTGTCGCGCGTCGACACTGTCGTCGATCAAGCAGCCACAGCGGGTGGAGATCGTCGACGACATGCCGCGCAACACGATCGGAAAGATCGACAAGAGGGTGCTGCGGGAGCGTTACTGGACCGGTCTGCGCAAGGTGTGATGTGGACGCTTTTCAGCCTCCCCGCCAGAGCCTGTGGCGACCTGCGTCTGGCCAGCAGCGAAGACGCAGCCTGCGTGGCATGCATGCCGATGCGCACCTGCCGCGCGCCGACCATGCCGCCAGCCGCGGATGCCGGGCTTGCGGGTGCCGCAGGGACAGGAGGAGCCCGCGTCAGCGGGCGGGGGACCCGGAGGCACCCGCAAGCCCGGCATCTGCGGCCACCCACCAAGGCGCAAAGCAGCAAAGACGCAACCTGCGCGGCCGGCATGCCGATGCGCACCTGCCGCGCGCCGACCACGCC
>JANOUM010000733.1:0-6853 GCA_031416855.1 Rhodoferax sp.
AATCGAATGGGATCCGGCAAAGGCGGCTGCAAATGTGCAGGCACATGGCGTGTCTTTTGGAGAAGCGGCGACCGTGCTTGAAGACGACTTTGCCTTGACGCGTGAAGATCCAGACGCACAAGGCGAGCAGCGTTTCGTCACACTGGGGATGAGTGTCACTGGTGCACTATTGGTGCTTGTCTACACGCACCGTGAGCCCGATATTTGCCGACTGATTTCGTCTTGGAAGGCCAACAAACCGCAAAGGAATAGGTATGAAAAAAATCGTCGCTGAACCCTATCGGGACATTGATTTCACAGATGCCAAGCAAGGGGCGGTGATCCCACTTGAGGCAGGCAAGACCAAAATATCGATCCGCCTGGACAACAAGGTGATTGATGACTTCCGTGCGCAAGTTGAGCGCGCTGGAGGCGGCAGCTATCAGACCCTGATCAATGACGCTCTGGTAGCGTTTATCCAGCAGCGTTCGATGCTCGATACTGTGCGTCAGGTGATACGCGAAGAACTGGCCGCACCACCACAGCAAAAGCGTCGTCGCGTCCAACGACTGGAATCGGCTTGAATTTTTTCCAGGCACATGAATAATCACGGCTCAACTCATCCATCGATGAGCCGTTAGTTTGGCGGCATATTGGGACGAAAAAGCCGCTCCTTTTGGGGTGGCTTTTTCACTTCTGGATGAGCGTTAATCGTCAGACTGCCTGCACATCGCGCGTAATAGTCCGATGAACACCCACTTGCTGAGTTGAGCGAGCGCGGTGACGATCGCGTCCATCATGAAACAAGCGGACGCCGAATCTGGAGTGCCTGTGGCGGCACAAGAGACCTCAAGGACCAGCCGCACGTACGCGCTGCAGTTCAAGCGCGAGGTGGTTGCCCTATGCCTGACACCTGGGGCATCAGTCTCGGCCATACAGGGGCGCGTGTAGCCAGCTCCGGCTATGGCGCTGCCAGCCAGCGCGTCAAGAAGCCAGAAGCAGCGCGATCTGCTGCGGCAGGCAGCGCGTACGCAGATCGTACTGCGCGGCGACCCGTTTGCGCGCATTTTTTACCAGCTCGCGGTGCCGCTCGGGGTGCTGCAACACCTCCACCACCCGATCCGCAAGGGCTTCGGTGTCGAAAAAATCCACCAGCAGCCCGTCGACACCGTCGTCGATCACCTCCTGCACCGGGCCGGTGCGGCTGCCCACCACCACACAACCCGCGGCCATCGATTCCAGGCAACTCCAGGACAACACGAAGGGGTAGGTCAGGTAGACATGGCAGGCCGATACCTGCAACACGCGCAGGTAGTCCTGGTAGGGCAGGCCACCCAGAAAATGCACCCGCTCCATGGGCAGCTGCGCACCCACCTCGGCCAGCATCACCTGGCGCCAGTTGCCGCCCGCCGCCGGTTTGGTGCCGTAACTGACGTCGTCGCGCCCCACGATCAGGCAGCGGGCACCGGGCCGCTCGCGCAGGATGCGCGGCAAGGCGCGCATGAAGATGTGAAAGCCCCGGTACGGCTCCAGGTTGCGGTTCACGAAGGTGATCACCTCGTCGCCCGCGCGCAAGGTGACGCCGGCGCGCTGCAGTTGCACCACCGCGTCGGGTTGCGGTGCCACGGTGTCGGTGTCGATGCCGTCGAAGATCACCTGGATCTTGTGCTGGTACTCCTGCGGCAGCTGGCTGAGTTGCCACTGGGTGGGCGTGTAGCCGGCGTCGGCCGCCTGCAGCGCATGCAGGTGCACGCTGTTCTTGATGCGCAGCCGCGCCCGCGCGGCCACGCTCTCGCGTGCGAACTCGGGGTCGAAGTTGTAGTCCGCGCCCTGCGCCGAGTAAAAGAACTCGGCGAACATCAGCAGCCGGGCGCCGGGCCAGACGTCCTTGCAAAACAGCGACTCACCCCAGCCGGGGTGCGCCACGATGGTGTCGGGGTTGAAGCCCTGGGTTCGCAGCTGCTCCATCACCTGCGCGCATGCCATGCCGCGCACGATCTTGGTTTCGAAATCGCGCGACGGCTCCACATCGGACACGCGCGCCGGCGGCTTGGGCTCGTAACGGATGTATTTCACGCCGGGCACGTCGCGGCCCTTGATGCCCAGGGCCACCACCTCGTGGCCCAGGCGCACCAGCTCCAGCGCCGCATGCACGAACTGGCCGGGAAAATTCTGGTGGATGAACAGGAACTTTCGGCGCGTCATGGGGCACCGGGTGCCGGCGTGGACATCAGCCCATCGACGATCTGGACAATCTCTTCCGGTGCCTTGCCGGCCCTTGCATACAGGCGCAGTCGTGCCAGCACCTGTTCATGGTGCGCCCTGGCCAGATCACGCGTGGCTTCGGCCACCTTGACGTCGGCACGCACCACGTCGGCATTGATGGCCACGCCACCCGCCACCCCTTTGCCGGCACCCTCGCGCGCCAGTTGATTGGCTTGCAGGGCCTGGTATTGCGCCGCCAGACGGTCGCTGCCGGTGGCCACCGTCAGGTAGGCCCGGTTCAGATCGGCAGCCACGCGCTGCAGTTCGGCATCCAGCTCGGCCTGCGCCTTGTCCTGCTCGGCCAGCGCCTGCAGCACCGACGCATCGACAAAACCACCGCTGTACAGCGGCAGGTTCAGTTGCACGCCGATCGAGCGCTGCGACAGCGACTGGTTCAGCGTGCTGACGGAGTCGTTGCGCCCCTTGGACACACTGCCCACCAGGTCGATGCGCGGGTAATGCCCGGCGCTGGCACGCGCCACGCCCAGGCGGGCCAGCTCCACCGCATGCCGGCGCGCCGCCACAGCAGGGTTGCCGGCCTCGGCCTGCTCCAGCCAGTAGTCGAGGCTGGCGGGCGCAAGCGGGGGCATCACGTGGGTTTGGGTCACCGCTTGCAGGGCGATGGGTGTCGGACCGATGATTTGCGCCAGTGCCAGGCGCGCCGTTGCCAACTGGTACTCGGCGTCTATCAGCTGCACCTGGGCCAGTGCCAGGTCCGCCTCGCCCTGTTGCACCTCGGGTCGGGTGCCGTCGCCGAGCTGGAAGCGGCGCAGGGCCAGCTGGCGCTGCTCGCGCGTGCTGGTCAGCTGCATGCGGGCCAGCAACACGCCCTGCTCGGCAAACAGGCGCTGCAGGTAGGCCTGCCCGAGCCGCTCCAGCAACTCGTGGGTGCGCACCGCAAATAGCGTCTGCGCGTATTCCAGCTGCACCAGCGACTGACGGAAACGCTGCACAGCTTCCAGGTTGAGCAGTGGCGCGCGCATCGACAAGGTCAACTGGGGCGAGCGGTAGTCCAGCGGCGTGGTGACCTGTTGCCCAAAAAAATTGGGTGCCGTGCGCGACCCCGTGACCCGCGCATCCGACGCGCTCAATGACACATTGGGCTGCAGCCCGGCGCGCGCCATCGGCACGTTCTGCGCGGCCGACGCCAGCTCGTGCCGGGCGGCGCGATAGGTCGGGTCGTTTTGCTGTGCCGCCTCGAAGGCCTGCTGGAAGCCGCCGGCGAAGGCCGCGTGCATGCCGATCCAGATGCCGGCTGCGAAAACAGCGCCCCGCAATATTCTCATGGCTCCGTCAAGGCCCGGTTGAGCCGGTCCAGCATCGGCTTGAGCAGGTAATTCATCGCCGTGCGCTCGCCGGTGCGGATGAACACCTCGGCCGGCATGCCAGCGCGAATCTCGTGGTTCTTGAGCTTGACCATGCCCGCAGGGGTGATCTCGACCGTGACCTTGAAATAGGGCTGGTTGTTCTGGCGCGGCTCGTTGAGCACGTCGGCCGACACCTGCAACACGCGGCCCGGGATGTGCGGCGTGTTGGCCTGGTCGAAGGCGCTGAACAACACGTCGACCGGCAGTCCCGGCCTGACCTTGTCGATCAGGTGCGGCGGAACCTGCGCGTCCACCTTCAGCGATTCGTTCTCGGGCACCACCTCCATCATGGCGCTGCCGGCACCCACCACGCCACCCACGGTGTGCACCGCCAGGCCCATCACCACACCATCGGCGGGCGACGTCACTTGCGCGCCAGCCAGGTCGAAGGCCAGCGCGTCCAGGCGGCTGCGCAGCGAGGACGCCTCCTTCTGCACGTCGGACAGCTGCGACTCGACCTCCTTGCGGGCCTCCTGCTCGCGGGCCAGCAGGCGCATCCGCACCTCGGCAATGCCTTGCTGCGTGCGCCCGATGGTGCCCAGGTCTTCGGCGATGGCGCCAGTCAGCGCGGCCAGACCGCGCTCTTGCTCCAGCACCCGGTTGCGCGGCAGAAAACCTTCGCTGGCCAGCTTGCGCAGGTTTTGCAGCTCTTCATCGAGCAGGCGGCGTTGTTCCTCCTTGCCGCTGCGTGAGCTCTCGGTGCCTTGCAGTTGCAGCTCGAGCCCGCGCATGTTTTCGCGCATCGCGCCCAGTTCGCTGGCCAGCGCCTGGCGCCGCGTGGCGAGCAGCTGGGTCTGCAAGGTCATCGCCATGCCGGCCCGGCTGTCGCCCGTTTCCTGGCGCAGCTCGGGCGGAAAATCGGGCGCAGCGCGCCCGGTGCGTTCGGCCACCAGGCGGGCCTCGGTGGCGAGCGACGCAAACCACTGGCCGCGCGCAATTTCGTGTTGCGAGCGGCTTTGCGTATCGTCCAGGCGCACCAGCAGCTGCCCGGTCTTGACCCGGTCGCCGTCCTTGGACAGGATGGCCGCGATCTTGCCGCTGGTCAGCGTCTGCACCGGCTTGCGGTAACCGCTGATCACGACCGAGCCAGGCACCGACACACCCGCGTCCAGCGGCGCCAGCAGCGCCCAGGCCAGGAAGCCGCCAAAACCCAGCACCAGCAGCGCCCAGCCCCAGCGCCGCGGCCGCGCGTCGTCGGTGTCGACCTTGTCCTGCACGGTGGTGACCGCTGAGTTGTCTGCGCCAAATGTCATCGTGGTGGGCTTCCGGGCGGGGGTGTCAGCCTGCGACGCGCGCCGGCGGCGGTGTTTGTGGTGGTTGCGGCGCTTGTGGTGGAGGCACCTTGCCCTGCAGCACCGGCAGCAACTCGTCGCGCGGGCCGAAGGCCACCACGGTGCCGTCGCGCAGCGCCATGATCTTGGTGACCACTTCGAGGATGCTGGTGCGGTGGGTGACGAGCAGCGTGGTCTTGCCGCGCGCGTTCAGCCCCTTGACGGTGTCGATCAGGGCCTTTTCGCCATGGTCGTCCAGGTTGGAGTTGGGCTCGTCGAGCACCACCAGGGCCGGGTCGCCATACAAGGCGCGTGCCAGGCCGATGCGCTGGCGCTGCCCCCCCGACAAGGCGTTGCCACCGGCGCCCAAGGGCGTGTCGTAGCCCTGCGGCATCTGCAAGATCTGGTCATGGATGCCGGCGCGCCCTGCGGCCAGGATCACCTGGGCTGAGTCGACCTCGCCAAAACGCGCGATGTTCTCGGCCACCGTGCCGTCGAACAGCTCGATGTCCTGCGGCAGGTAACCGATGTGCGGGCCCAGCTCGTCTGCGCGCCAGCTGTGCAGGTCGGCGCCGTCCAGGCGCACCGTGCCGGCAGCCACCGGCCAGATACCCACCAGCGCCCGCGCCAGTGTCGACTTGCCAGACCCGCTGGGCCCGATCACACCGACCGAGGTGCCGGGCTCGAGCGTGAAACTCATGTTGCGCAGGATGGTGCGTTGTGTTCCCGGTGCCACCACCACCACCCCCTGCAGCGTCACCTTGCCGGTGGGTGGCGGCAGCGTCATGCCCTGGGGCGCCAGCGGATGCGCCGCCAGCAACTGGTGCAGGCGGTCATACGCCGCACGGCCCAGGATGATCTGCTTCCAGTTGGCCACCAGCAGCTCGGCCGGCGCCAGCGCACGGCTGACCAGGATGGATGCTGCGATCATCATGCCGGGCGACATCTTGTCGTCCAGCACCAGCAGCGCGCCAAAACCCAGGCTGAGCGACTGCATAGAGATGCGGATGAAGCGGGTGATGCCACTCATCACCGCCGCCTGGTCGCTCGCCACCGCCTGCAACTGCAGCTGGCGCACATGCAGCGCGTGCCAGCGGCTGCGAATATTGCCCAGCATGCCCATGGCCTGGATCACCTCGGCATTGCGCAGGTGGTTGCTGATGGCCGTCTGCGCCTGAAAACTGTAGGTCTGCGCCTCCTGCAGCTTGGGCTGCGAGAGCTTTTCGTTCACCACGGCCAGCACAGTCAGTGCCACGGCCCCGGCCAGCGCAAACACGCCGAGCTGCCAGGAGAACAATGCAATCACCACCAGATAGATCGGCATCCACGGCGCGTCGAACACCGACAACAAGCCGGGCCCGGTGAGCGTCTGGCGCACCGTGTTCAGGTCGTGCATGGGCTGCGCGGCGTTGCTGCCGCTCTGCCGCAGGCTGCGCTCGAAGGCGGTGTTGAACACCCGCTTGCCCAGCTGCGCATCGAGCCGCGCACCCACCCGCACCAGCACGAAGGTGCGGATCGCCTCCAGCGCACTCATGAACACATAGGAGGCGAGCACCAGCAGCGTCAACACCAGTAACGTCGTCTCGTTGCGGCTGCCCAGCACCCGGTCGTAGATCTGCATCATGTAGATCGACGGCACCAGCATCAGCAGGTTCAAGAAGCCGCTGAACACCGCCACCGTGATGAAGGCACCACGCAGGCTGGCCATGGCCTGGGTGAGTTCGGGGGAGCGGGGGGAGGTGGTTGGCGTCATCTATCGGGTGGATGGTTGTTGCGGCAACCGGGGTTCAGCGTCTGGCTTCATCAAAGGTCGGGGGATTGTGGCACGGGCCAAATGACAGTATGGGCAGACGTGTGCAGTGCTTGAGGGTTTACCCGTAGCCGAATCTTGTGAAATGTCTTGTTACACACGACGGGGTGCAGTGGGTGTGGGCGACTATCAGGGCGATGGCAAGGCCGACATCCTGTGGC
>JANOUM010000734.1:0-2080 GCA_031416855.1 Rhodoferax sp.
GCGCCGTCTACGGGTTATCCCTTGCCTTCGGGCCGCTTCCATCGGTCTCGCAACCACTCGGACGCAGCCGACTCCAGTGGCCCTGGTCGCCGGGTCGCCTGAACTGTCACGGTTGGGTGGCCTCAGGCCCCTTGCAGCGCCTGGCTACGGGCTGGCGCCCGAGGCGGCGCACGCGCCTGCAACCCCAGGTGCGTGAGGATCTTCTCGATCACCGGTGGCTCCAGGATCGCCGCAATGATCCTCAGATCGCCACCGCAGTTCGGGCAGTGCTGCAGGTCGCTGCAAAGGCGCAAGGGCTCGATCGCCCTGGACCAGATGCGCGCCATCGATCGCGCGCGGCTGGTCAGGAAGATCGCGCGTATCGACCCGGAGCCGGCCCTGGGTGTCTTGCGCGAAATGTTCGCTGCCCGCTGAGCGTTGACCGCGGTTGTAGCACCGCGCTGCCAGCCACGACCCACGAACTCCATCGATCCGGGGGTTCACCCATGCCCACCGCGCCTCATTGCAGCTCCTGCGCAATCCGCGGCAGGGCGTAGGCAATGGAGTTGCGATTCAGATAGTGGATGACAAACGTCACCGCAAAGACCAGCCGAACAGGCCATGGAACTTGGCCGGAATCCTTGTCAAGGGTTGCGCGGCACTGAGCGGACCGACAACTCGTAGTCGACGACGTGCTTGCGCGCGGTTCGCCGATCGAGCCCGGTGCGCTGCGCGACCTCGGCGTAGGTGCCGAAGCGTCGATGGACCATGGCGCAATACCAGCGCAGCAGTTCCTGCGCGCCCAGACTTCCGGCACGCATCGATTCCATCAGGCGGTCTTCTTCGCCGCCGCAAACACCTGCGGCGTCTCCGGTGTATCGACCCGTAAGCAGGATGCGGCGCACCGCCTGCTCCAATTCACGGACGTTGCCTGGCCAGCGGTAGTCTCGCGGCAGGTCGCGTTCGATCACCTCCATGATGAACGAACGGCGCTGGACGTTTTCCGGCCCGGCGATGCGTAGCACCAGCAAGCCAACCAGGTCTTCGAGCTCCTGTGCCGACTCATCGATACGCTGGCGCAGCGTCGGCATCAGAATCACGTCGGAGCACAGGCGGTAGTAGAAATCGTCGCGGAACTGGCCGGCATGGCGCAGTTCGTCCAGCGGACGGTTGGTCGCAGCGATCACCCGACCGGAGAAGCGCTTCTTTTCATGGCTGCCCAGCGGCGTGAAGGTGCGGTCCTGCAAAACCTGCAGCAGCTTGATCTGCAAAGCCATCGGCACCTCGCCGATCTCGTCCAGGAACAGCGCGCCGTGGGCATCGCAGCGCTCGAATACGCCCTGGTGCTGGTCGATGGCACCAGTGAAGGCGCCTTTCTTGTGGCCAAACAATTCCGATTCGATCAGCGTCTCGGGAAATTGCGACAGGTTGATCGCCAAGAAACTGTCGGCGAAGCTGGCGGCGAAACGACGCTTGGCTGGCAGGTAGGGAATGAATTCGGAGCGCCCGATCGCCGCCGCGGCTGCCCCCTTGCCGGTGCCGGTCTCACCCAGCAGCAGCGTCGAGAAGTCCTCCATGCGGCCCCACAAGCCGGCCTCGAAGGTGCGCATGTCGTGCGTGAAGACGTTGTCCCACAAGGCCCTCCGCAATCCGCGCATGGACTCGCAGTTGCCCGTCAGCGAGCGAAGAATGAAATGGAACGCTCGGCGCAACTGGAAGAACAGCGCGAAATATCGCGTCGCCTCCTCCTCCCCGATTCCGCACTGGGTCAACTCCCGGATCACCGATCGCGCGACCCGCTCCACGGTCGAAGCGTCGAGTGGTCCGGTTGGCCCCTCGATGAGCCGGTCGATCGGAAGCACATGGTGGTGATAACAGACATACAGGAAACCACTGCGCACGAGGCGGAGTTCCTCACTGGCCAGCTGGCCCAGCGCGGTGGCGTCGGCAAACCTGTGCAGCCGCGGCTGCACCAAGCTGGCCAGCGCTACGCGGTCGGCCACCAAGTCCTCCTTGGTGGCGCCTGGAACGAGCCGGCGAATCAGTTCGACACGTTCGTCGCTGAACGGGTTGCCATAGACGACGCGGTCGAGCGCGTTGA
>JANOUM010000735.1:0-1513 GCA_031416855.1 Rhodoferax sp.
TGCATCCTGTTCATCCTGGTGGTGTTTGTGCTGATCAACCTGCTGGTCGATGTGTTGTACGCGTACATCGATCCGCGCATCGACTACGGTTGATGCGCCGGCCCAGGATCCGGATCAGCGGGACTGTTCTGCGCTGGCTCCCGGGCCACGGCCCTGCTGGATCAACTGCTGCGCAACGGCTGCGCGTTGTTGTTCGAGCTGCGTGTTGAAGGCGGGATCCGCCTTGCCCATTTCCACGCACAGGTAACTCGCCTGGGCCGGTGTTCCCTGGACCGCCAGGCAGATCTGCCGCATCGATGCCGATGCGTTGGGGGTTGCGAGAACGGCCCGCAGTTCTGGTGGAATCCGGGCCACGCGCGCTGCTTCTTCTGCCTCCTGGCAGGCCTTGGTATTGCGCTGCCGGTACCTCGCCTCGCCGCAGCTTCTCAGGACCGACTGCAAATCGGCTTGTCTGCCCAGCAGGCTCTGGATCGCAGGTTTCGCCAGAAGGTCTTCGATGACGCCGGCCTGCGCCACGGGGCCGCTAAGCAGGAAAAACAGGGACAGGGCAGTGGCAGCCCGGATGGTCTTTTGCATGGTGTTTCCTTGGTGCTGGTGATGAATATTCTGGCAGTTTTGCCCGGACCGGTGATTGCGTAACGTCGTCGAGCACCTGCGGGTTGACGCGGCGCGCGGGTCAGTCCACCTTTGCGCCACTGAGTTCCACAGCGCGCTTCCATTTCTGCAGGTCCTGGCGCAAATAGGCTGGAAATTCCCTGTGCCCGATGCCAACTAACTCGGCTCCATCGGATTGAACCTTTTGCCTGAACGCCGGGTCGGCCAGCGCCTTTTGGATCTCCGCGCGCCATTGCGTAGGTCAGGTGGATCGGGGTCAAGTCGTCTAGCGGGTCGAATGGCACCTGTGATACAGGGAGGGATTGATCGACAGGCGGCTGTCCGGCCCCAGACCGAAGCGCTCTTTTCGTTGCGCCTGCTGCTCGTCGGGCCACCGGCGGACCGGCTGGCGTCGATGCGCAGCGTCCGGTTCCGGCAGCGCGTCACTTTGCCGCTGATCGTCTCGCCCATGCCCAACGGCGCCAGGGTGTGGCTCGAAGCCGCTGCCCGCGAGGCCGGCGTGGGACTGGATGTCACGATGGAGGTGCATTCGGTGCACCCGATCAAGAAGATGGTCCAGGCCGGTTGGGGCTACACCGTGGCGCTCAGCGATTCGGTTCAGGAGGAGCCCGACACCGACCTGCTCAGCGCCTCACCGCGTGCCCTGGCCAGCGCCGCATGCACCCGCTGCAGCAGCTGCGCATGCCGACCTGTCCCGGCCATGGCGTCGTTGCGCACGGGCCGGTCCACCAGCTGGAAATGGCCGAATGCATCCTGGCCGCGCACCAGCATCGCGATGGGCTTGATGGTGCCTTGCTGCCGGACCCGCGTGGCCACATAACGGATCGCGATGCCGATGCGCGGGATATCGGACCGGTTGGTGTTGGAGCCGTGCACGATCCACAGGTGGTGCAGTGAG
>JANOUM010000736.1:0-9869 GCA_031416855.1 Rhodoferax sp.
CCACAAGATCTGGTGCTCCACCGAGATGATCGGGGAGACGTCTTTGGCGAAATTCGGCAGGTCGCTCAGCAGCGTGCGACCCTCGGGGCTTTGCATCGCGGCGGTGAGTGCCTCCTCGGAGTCGAACCACAGCTCTGAAAAGCCGTCGTAGTCGAAATTGGGGAAGCGCTCTCGGTCCACCAGGTTGACCGAGTAGCGGCGCAGGCCCGGCAGCTTCACGCACAGCGCGGCGTGTTTGTCTAGCCAGTGACTGACGAATGCCTCGTGGGTCATGCCGTCTTTCCTGCGAAGGATGCCGAGGCGCTTGGTGAAGGTCTTTCCCATCATGTCTCCTGAAAAAAAGGGGGCGCGTGTTGCCAGCGCTACGATTCTGTTGTGCATCGTAAGGGGAGGTCTTAGCGTCCGCGTTTGAATTTGGGCAATGCCGCGGACGCACCTGTCAAAGTGTCAAAGTGACATCGAGGGCGTGCTGTCGTATCGATTGCGCGTCCGCCGGACCCGCTGTGGAATGCCACTCCAGCGTGCTTATGCTTGCCCATATTGAATGGCAATAACAGTTGGCGAGATGGCGCTATATCATCGGTCGCACCCGTTTCAAGCCCTGTTCCCCGTCCCGCTCGTGCCTGCCCTCAATCCTCAGTTGCTCAACATCTTCGATCTGCGCGCACGCGCGCGGTGCCGTTTGCCCAAGGGATTCTTCGAGTTCATCGAACGGGGCGCCGAGGATGACCGCGCGATACTGAACAATCGCACGGCCTTCGAGGCTTTCATGCTGCGCCCCAAGGTGATGCGCAACGTGTCCGGGCGCAGCCTGGCCTGCACTATCCTCGGCCAACCGTCGGCCATGCCGCTGGTGATGGCGCCCACCGGCGCGGCAGGGTTGATGTGGCATGACGGCGAGATCGCGCTGGCCAAGGCCGCTGCGGCTGCGGGCGTGCCCTTCACGCTGTCTACCGCGTCGCTCACGTCGATCGAGCGCATTGCCGCGTGCGCGCCCGGCCGGCTCTGGTTTCAGCTCTACATGTGGCCCGATCGCACGATGTCGCACGATCTGGTCAAGCGCGTGCAGGCGGCCGGCTTCGAGGCCCTGATGGTGACGCTCGACACGGCCGTGGCACCCAACCGCGAAGGCAATGTGCGCAATGGCTTCATGCTGCCGTTTCGTCTCAACCGTCGCAACGCGCTGGACATCGCCCTGCACGCGCCATGGCTGGTTTCCGTCATCCTGCGCTACCTGCTGACCACCGGCATGCCGCGCTTCGAGAACTTCCCGCCGGTGCTGCAGCGCTCGATGACAGCTGCACCCAGGGGCCGCAGCGCCCTGCCCAAGAACGACGCGCTGACCTGGGATGACCTGCGTACGCTGCGCCAGATCTGGAACGGACCGCTCATCGTCAAGGGCATCCTGCACCCGGACGACGCGCTCGAGGCGGTGTCGTGCGGGGCGGACGCGATTGTCGTGTCCAACCATGGCGGGCGCAACCTGGACGCATCCATCCCTCCGCTTTTTGCGCTGCCGGACATTGTCGAGCGTGTCGGTCACCGCGCCGAGGTCTTCATGGACGGTGGCGTGATGCGTGGCAGCGACGTCATCAAAGCCCTGGCGCTGGGCGCCAAGGCCGTGCTGGTCGGGCGTGCGCCGCTGTGGGGCGTGGCCGTGGCCGGGCAGGCCGGCGCCGCGCGCGCACTTGAGATCCTGGCGGAGGAGAGCCTGCGTGTGCTGGGGCAACTGGGGTGCTCCCGCGTCGAGGAGCTTGGCACCGACTTTCTGTGGACGGGGCCGGGCGCAATGGGTGCCGGCGGCACCCGTTGCGTCGCATCAGGACAACGCCACGGCGGCATAGCCGGAGCTACCGCATCCCATAACAATACCTCACCATGAACAGACGCCTCGTCCTCCAATTTCTCACCGTCGCCGGTGCCGGCTTCTGCGCCGTCCCCGTTTTGGCGCAGACGGCCAACAGGCCGATCCGACTCATCCTCGGCTTCACGGCCGGTGGCGGCTCCGACATCGTGCTGCGTGTCATTGCACAGAGCTTGTCACAGCAGCTCGGGCAACCCGTCGTCGTGGACAACAAGCCGGGCGGGGATGGCATCATCGCGGCCGATCTGGCGGCGAAGTCGGCGCCGGATGGGCTGACGCTGTACTTTGGTTCCGGCAACTCGATGGTTGCGACGCCGGTGTTGAAGAAGACCGCCGTTCCTTACGATCCTTTCAAGGATTTCACACCGGTGGCCAGCCTGGGTCGTTTCACCATGGTCATGGTGACCGCGCCCGGGGTGCCTGCCCGGACGGTCGCCGAGTTCGTCGACTACGTGCGCGCCCGTCCGGGCAAGCTCAACTACGCCAGCAGCCACAGCACGGCGCGTCTCGCCGCGATCCAGTTCCTGTCCCAGTACAAGCTCGACATGGAACACGTGCCCTACAAAGGCGATGCGCTCGCCATGACCGACCTGATGGGGGACCGCGTGCACATGATGTTCGGCACCGCTGCCGGCGTTCGCGGCTTCGTGCAGGATGGCAAGTTCCGCGCCTTGATGTCTCTGCGCGACTCCCGCAGCCCGACGATGCCCGGGGTGGTCACGAGCAAGGAGGCCGGCGCGCAGATCAGTGTCTCACCGTGGGCTGGCCTGTATGGCCCGGCCAACATGCCGGCGGCGGCGGTGGACCGCATCAACCAGGCGCTGCGCGCCGCCGTTGCCAGTGCCGAAATTCGTGACCGTTTGGAGCAGTTGGGGTTCGAGCCTGCGATCTCCACTCCGGCGGAGCTGGCAGCGCTTCATCGCAACGAATACGAGGTGTTCCGCAAGGCGGTGCAGGAAGACGGCATCAAGTTCGATTAGCCGGCGATGAACCTTGACTTCTCTCCCGATCAGCTGCGACTCAAGGACGAGGTGCGCAAGGTTCTCGCGGACCTGAGTTCGCCAGCCAGGATTCGCGAGCTGCTGGAGTCGGGTTTGCCGCTTGACCGGCATCTGTGGGCCACACTGGGCGAACTTGGCCTGCTCGCAGCGGCGATACCGGAGGCCTATGGTGGCACCGGGGCAGGGTATCTGGAGCTGTGTGTGATCGCCGAGGAGCTGGGGCGCGCCCTGGCGCCGGTGCCGTTCGCGTCCTCGATCGGCCTCGGCGCCGAACTGATCCTGGCGGCTGGGACGGAGTCGCAAAAGACGCTGTACCTGCCCGCGCTGGCCAGCGGAAAATCCATCGCCTGCCTGGCCATGGCCGAAGGGCCAGGCAAGCTGGGCCCGGCCGCGGTTGCCACCGTCGCCGAGGAAGGTGTGTTGAGCGGCAGCAAATGGCCGGTGCTCGACGGTGCGTGTGCGGACATCGCGATCGTCGCTGCGCGCACGGGCACGGGCATCGCGCTGTTCATTGTCCGGCTCGACGCACCCGGCGTGGTGCGCGCGCCGCTTGCGTCGCTCGACCCCACACGGGGCCAGGCGCGCATCGACCTGCGTGGCGTGCATGCGGAGTTGTTGTGCGCTGATGGCTGGCCGCTGTTGCAGCTTGCACTGGATCGCGCCGCCGTGCTCGCGGCGTTCGAGCAGATTGGCGGTGCCGAACGCGCGCTCGAGATGGCGCGCGACTACGCACTGGAACGCCATGCCTTCGGGCGGCCGATCGGCTCCTTCCAGGCCATCAAGCACAAGCTGGCCGACATGTACGTCTCGCTCGTGCTGGCGCGCTCCAACTGCTACTACGGCGCCTGGGCCATGGCCCACGGAGCGGTGGAACTGCCCGAGGCGGCGGCGGCTGCACGTGTGAGCGCCACACAGGCCTTTCGCCAATGCGCCGCAGAGAACATCCAGATCCATGGCGGCATGGGCTTTACCTGGGAGATGGACTGCCATCTCTACTACCGGCGCGCCCACCTGCTGGGCGTGAGCCTGGGGGGCCTCGGGCAATGGCAGGACCGTTTGATCGAACAACTGCGGGACCGCCGCACCCCCCCGGAGGGCAGAGCGCATGGACTTTGACGACTCTGCGCACGAAGCCGTGTTTCGTGCCCAGGCGCGCGCCTGGCTGGCGGTTCATGCGCCGGTGGCGCTGCACGACGCCCTTGTCGCGAGTGCGGCGCAGACCACCTCCAGCGTGCACCTGCCACACCTGCCCGGGCTGGACGAGGTGGCCGAGAGCAAGGCTTGGCAAGGCTGCAAGGCCGCCAATGGGTGGGCCTGCATCCACTGGCCGGCCGACTATGGCGGACGCGGCGCATCGCCGATCGAGCGCGTGATCTGGCAGCAGGAGGAGGGGGCCTATGCGCAGCTCTCAAACCTCTTGGTCGTCGGCCACGGCATGGCCGGGCCGACCCTGATCACCCATGGCACCGAGGCGCAGAAGCAGCGCTGGCTGCGCCCCATCGTCTCTGGCGAAGAGGTTTGGTGCCAGCTGTTCTCGGAACCGTCTGGTGGCTCCGACCTGGCCGGTCTGCGCACACGGGCGCAGCGCGAGGGTGACGACTGGCTCGTCGACGGCCAGAAGATCTGGACCACCCATGCGCACCTGGCCGATCTTGGCCTGCTGCTGGCACGCACCGACCCGACGGTGGCCAAGCACGCAGGGCTCACCATGTTCGCCATCGACATGCGCTCGCCCGGCGTCGAGGTGCGGCGCATCCGTTCGATGACCGGCGAGCGGCACTTCAGCGAGGTCTTCTTCAGCGGCGCGCGGGTGCCGGATGCGCAGCGCATCGGCCCCGTCGGTGGCGGCTGGAAGGTGGCACTGACGACCTTGATGCACGAACGCCTGCACCTGGCCGCCGCCATTCCCACCGGTGTGCCCGAGCTGTTCGATCTTTGCTGCGAGCTGCAGACCCAGCAGGGCAGGCCGATCGATGACCCGGCTGTGCGTACGCGCCTGGCGACCTGGGTGGCACGCTCGCGCGGTCTGCAGTGGACCATGGCGAGAACACTCTCGGCGCTGTCCAGCGGCAAGCCACCCGGCCCTGAGAATTCGATCGGCAAACTGGTGGCTGGAGAGCTGGCACAGGAGGTGTGCGCGTTCGCGCTCGACCTGCTGGGGCCGGCCGGTGCGGTGATCGAGGACGGAGACACCGCTCGCTCGTTCCAGAAGATGCTGCTGAGCGCGCCCGCGATCCGTGTGGGCGGCGGTACGGCCGAGATCCAGCGCAATATCCTGGCCGAACAGGTGCTGGGCCTGCCGGCCGACCTGCGGGCCGACAAGGGCCTGCCGTTCAACCGCATCCCCACCAGCCGACACTGAAAGAGACCTGCCGATGCCATCCATCAGCTACGACTTCCTGATGGCGCAGAGCGCCACCGACGTCGCCCATGCCTACACCGAACGCGACAGCATGCTCTATGGCATGGCCGTGGGCATGGGACGCGACCCCTTCGACACGCGCGAACTGGACTTCGTCTACGAGCGCCGCGGCACATTGCGCTCCGTGCCCAGCCAGGCCGTGACCGTGGCGCGCCACAACCTGATCTATGACATCGGCCTGGACGTTCCCAAGATGCTGCACGGTGAGCAAAAGCTGACGCTGCACCGGGCGCTTCCCCCGGCCGCCGATGTGCTGGCCGACCATCGTGTGTGCGAGGTCTACGACAGGGGTCCGGCCAAGGGGCTGTTGATCGAGACCGACACGCGTGTGCGCCTGAAAGATGGCACGCCTCTGTATGACGTCCACAACCTGTATTTCGCGCGCGGCGACGGCGGCATCGGCTCGGGCGCTTCCCTGCAGAACACCGCGCAACCCATGCCCGTACGCGCGCCCGACCTGGTGCGCGTGACCCACACTCTGCCGTGGCACGCGTAGCTGTACCGGTTGACGGGCGACCGCAACGTCATCCATGGCGACCCCGACATCGCGCGCCAGATGGGCTTCAAGGGGCCCATCCTGCATGGTTCTGCAACGCTCGGGATTGCCTGTCGCGAGGTGCTGGCCGGCGTCTGCAACTATGACCCGGCGCGCATCAAGAGCTTGGGCACGCGCTTCACCTCGGTTGTGTATCCTGGTGACCGCATCGAGACCGACATCTGGGTGGATGCCAGCCAGGTGCGCTTCCGCTGCCGGGTGCCCGAGCGCAACGCCGTGGTGCTCGACCATGGCGAATGCGACATCGCCGAACACTGACCAGCACACTTCAAACCGCGCCAGCCAACCCCGGGAGTCACACCATGTCCAGCCATCTCAATCGCCGCGCCGCGTTCCAGCGCATTTCCACTTTGGCGGTCGCCCTGGGGGCGGCGAGGGTCCTGCCGGCGCGCGCCCAGGCCTATCCTTCCAGAGCCATCACGCTGGTGGTGCCCTACACACCGGGCGGGACCACCGACAACATCGTGCGCGCCATCCAGAACAAGTTGTCGGAGCAGCTCGGCCAGCCGGTCATCATCGAGAACCGTCCAGGCGCCTCCGGCAACGTGGGCAACCGCTCGGTCGCGCGCGCGTTGCCCGACGGTTATACGATCGGCATCATGCCGACCACGGTGGGCACCTTCCCCTTGATGGCGCAGAACCTGGGTTATGACCCGATGGACGACCTGACCTACATCGGTGGTGTCGCCGAGACGCCGAGCATCATCATCGTGCGCAAGGATTCACCGGTGCGCAGCTTTGCGGATCTGGTGGCCATGGCACGGACGCGCCCCGGTGGCATCAATGTCGGCTCCGGCGGTGTGGGCGGCGCCGGTCACCTGGTCATCCTGACCCTGGGCAAACTTAACAACTTCCCGGTCACGCACGTGGCCTACAAGGGGACCGCACCGGCCGTGAACGATTTGCTGGGCGGCAATATCGATGCCGCCTCGATGGCCATCGGCGGCGTCAAGGGGCAGGTCGACGGTGGCGTTGTACGGCCGGTGCTGGTGGCCAGCGTCAAGCGCAATGCGCTGCTGCGCGACGTGCCGGTCATGGAAGATCTGGGCATGAAGGGCGTTAACGGCGGAGTCGGGTTTGTGCTGGCGGTTCCCTCCAAAACGCCGCGCGAGATCGTCGAGCGCCTGCACGGCGCCCTGGACCGCGTGCTGCAGGACAAGGAGGTGGTCGAACGCATGCAAGGCCTTTCTTTCGTCCCCACCCGCACCACGCTGCCCGACGCACGCAAGATGGTGGAGGAGCAGACCACTACCTGGGCTCCCATCATCAAGGACCTGGGCCTGAAGCTGGAATAGGGGCGGCAGATGGCGTACATGCCGCAGAATGCCCCGGGCGCGGATGCCAGCGCCCTGCATGGGATCTGTGTGGTGGAATTCGGCGCCCGCGTGGGCGCGTCGGTCGCCGGTTCGCTGCTGGCCCAGCTCGGCGCGACCGTGGTCTTCGTCGAAGCTGTTCGCCCTGGAACATTTGGTCAGCCGAAGTGGGCCTGCCGTGAACAGTTCGCGGCCGGCAAGCTGAGCCTTGCGGTCGACCTGCGGGATGCCGCTGAGTGCGTGTTGCTGCAGCAATTGGCCGCGGGTTGCGATGTGCTGCTGCTCTCCAGCGACGCCGATACTGCCGCGTATGGCGGATCACCCTGGGCCGGCATGCCGAGCGGTGCGGTCGTCTGCGACATCACGGCATTCGGGTCGTCCGGCCCGTTGTCGATGCGCTCGGACCCTGCGGCCACTGATGAACAGATCCAGGCACTCACCGGTGTGATGGAGTGCACGGGCGCCAGCGACGGCCCGCCGCGTGCGGTCGCGTTGCCACTGATAGAGCAGCTGGCTGGCATCTACGCGGCCGCCGGAACCCTGGCCGCGCTGCGCCAGCGCCGCGACGGCCTGGCTTCGCCGGTCGAGATCGCACTGTACGACGTGGCCTTCAGCGCCATGACCTCGTTCCTTGCGCCGGCCCTGTGCGGGCGCTCTGCCGAAGCCGCGACGCGCTTGGGCAACCGCCACACCATGGCCGCACCCTGGAACGTCTACCGCGCCAGCGACGGCTGGGTGCTTCTGTGCGCCGGCAACGACGAGCAGTGGCAGCGTCTGTGCGCACTGATGTACCCCCCTGGCCAGGGCCCGCCCGCCCATCTGGCGAAGAACGCGGAGCGCGTCGCCCATGCAGGGGAGGTCGACACGATCGTGCAGGCCTGGACCGGCCCACGCGAGATCGCGCAGTGCGTAGCGCTGCTGGCGAAACAGGGCATTCCCTGTGGCCCGGTCGCGCCGTTGGACGGGTATCCGCGCGAAGCCAATTTGCAGCATCGGAAGATGGTGTTCGATGCGCTGGACCCTGCCAGTGGCCGCGCCATCAAGTTGCCGGGCTCGCCGTTTCGCATGACCCGTACGCCGGGCCGGGTGCTGGCCAGCGTGAGCGCGAAGGACGCGGATCGCGTGCCGGTCCAGGCACTGGCGCGCGCGCCTCGACCATTTGCCCGGCGCGATCCGCCGTCCAGGCCCCCACTGGCAGGCATCCGCGTGCTCGAGATCGGGCACTACACCACGGCACCGGTGGCCTCTCGCCTGCTGGCGGCATTGGGCGCCGACGTCATCAAGGTCGAACCACCTGAAGGCGAGGCCGTGCGGCGCTGGCCGCCGGCGCGCAACGGGCAGGGTGTGTTCTTCACGTTTCAGAACGCCGACAAGCGATCGTTGGCCCTGGACATGGCATCCGCTGAAGGGCGAAAGGCGCTGCTTCAATTGGTTTCCAAGTCCGATGTGCTGATCGAGAACCTGCGCCCGGGTGCGCTGGCGCGCAAGGGTTATGGGCCCGACGCGTTATTGGCGCTCAATCCCCGTCTTGTCTACTGCTCGATCTCCGGTTTCGGCCTGGACTCGGTGTACCAGGGCCGGCCTGCGTTCGACACCATCATCCAGGCCATGTCCGGTTTGATGGACCTGACCCGCCTCAACGGCATGCCCTTGAAGACCGGCCCTTCCATGGCCGACGTGATGGGCGCGGCGTTCGGGCTCACGGCCGTGCTGGCCGCGCTCGAATCGCGCGAGCAGACGGGACACGGGCAGCACCTGGATCTGTCGATGCAGGATATCTGCGCCTGGGCCACCCAAACCGGCTGGAATGACGCGCCGGGGCGCGCGCCGGCCGACGCCGTTTTGCAGTGTGTGGATGGCTACGTGCTGGCGGCTTGCCCAGCCGCCGACGCGGCGCATTTGCAGGCACAGCTGGAGTGCGCCGCACGGCCGCGTGATGCCGTGGTCGCCGCGCTGGCAGCCGCCGGTTGGTCCGCCGTGTCCGTGCTCGGCATTGCCGAGGTCGTTGCCGCAGCGCAGACGCGGGCAAGGGGCCTTTGGTTCATGGCCGAGGACGAAGGCGTGCCATCCCCGGTGCTCGCCAGCCCGGTGCGTTTGATACTGACTCCGTCGCCCGTGCCGCGACCGGGGCCCCGCCTGGGACGGGATACACAAGCCATTTTGGGAGCATTGACATGAGTTACACCTGCATCGAGGTCGAACAGCAGGGCGCCGTGCGCCGCCTTTGGCTCAACCGGCCGCAAGCGCGCAATGCACAAAGCAGGAACATGCTGGACGAACTCGATGCCGCGCTTTCCGAGGCCGCGGTCGACCCGGACACGCGCGTGGTCGTGATCGGCGGGCGGGGCGGGCATTTTTCAGCCGGGCACGACCTCAAGGAGGCGCAGCTGCACCGCGCCGACTTCACGGTCGAAGAGCGCTGGGCTTACGAGGAGCTGCGCTATTTCGACTACTGCATGCGCCTGTGGGATTTCCCCAAGCCCACCATTGCGCAGGTGCAGGGGGCCTGTATCGCGGGTGGCTTCATGCTGGCCAATATGTGTGATCTGGTCGTGGCGGCCGATGACGCACTGTTCGGCGACCCGGTGACACACACCATGGGCGCGGTGGCGACCGAGGTGCTGATCCACCCCTGGGTCATGGGGCTGCGCCAGGCCAAGGAAATGCTCTATACCGGCGAACGGCTGGACGCCGCAAGGGCCCATGCGATCGG
>JANOUM010000737.1:0-1566 GCA_031416855.1 Rhodoferax sp.
AAAAAAGACACCATGACCCCAGGCCCTGTGACCGATTCAAGCACTCCTGTCCTGCTGATTGTGTACCACTCGGCGACAGGGGGTACGGCGCAGATGGCCCAGGCCGCCTGCCGCGGCGCACAGCGTGCCAGCGGCGTGCAGGTGCGCCTGCTGCGGGCGCAGGACGCAGGCCCGGCAGACCTGCTGTCGGCCCAGGGCTATCTGTTTGCGACACCGGAAAACCTGGCCGCCGTCGCCGGCGTGATGAAGGATTTTTTCGACCGCAGTTATTACCCGGTGCTGGGCCAGATCAACGGCCGCCCGTACGCCCTGATGGTGTGCGCCGGCAGTGATGGCAGCAATGCGCTGCGCCAGGTCGAGCGCATTGCCACCGGCTGGCGGCTGCGCAAGGTGGCCGAGTCACTGATTGTTTGCACCCGGGCGCAGACGCCCGCGGCAATTGCGGCACCCAAGACGCTGGCGCCGACCGAACTCCAGGCCTGTGAAGACCTGGGCGAGGCGCTGGGCCATGGCCTGTCCCTGGGTGTGTTCTGACGGACCTGGCTGGCTACTTCCGGAACCCCTATCATCGCGATGTCGTGCATGGCCGGGTCCGACCCGCACCCGACCCCACCTCCATGGCAGCTGCTCCCAACCCGTTTCTCGTCGACATCCGCAACCTGAGTTTCGGCTACGGCGATCGCTTGGCCCTGGATCGCCTGTCGCTGCAGGTGCCGCGTGGCAAGGTCACTGCCCTCATGGGGCCGATGGGCGGCGGCAAGACCACCACACTGCGCATCATCGGCGGCGAGCACCTGGCGCGGTCGGGCGAGATGCTGTTCGATGGCCAGGATGTGACCCACATGCAGCGCGAACAGCTGTACGCCGCGCGCCGGCGCATGGGTGTGATGTTCCAGTTCGGGGCCCTGTTCGCCGACCTGAGCGTGTTCGACAACGTGGCGTTTCCGCTGCGCGAGCACACCGACATGCCCGAGGCCCTGATCCGCCACATCGTGCTGATGAAACTGCATGCCGTCGGTTTGCGCGGCGCGCGCGAACTGATGCCCTCCGAGGTCTCCGGCGGCATGGCGCGGCGCATTGCCCTGGCACGCGCCATCGCCCTGGACCCGGATCTGGTGATGGTGGACGAGCCTTTCTCCGGCCTGGACCCGATCTCGCTGCGCACCACCGCCAACCTGATCCGCCAGCTCACCGACTCCATGGGCCTGACCTGCATCCTGGTGTCGCACGAGATCCGCCAGACCCTGGCCATCGCCGACCACGTCATCATCCTGGCCAGCGGCCGGGTCACCCAGCAGGGATCGGTGGATGAGATCCGCCAGAGTGCCGACCCGCTGGTGCACCAGTACATCAACGCCTTGCCGGATGGCCCGGTCGGGTTCCACCACCCGGCGCTGCCGATCGACCAGGATTTCGGCCTGGCGCCCCGGGCTTGAGTCTGCCGCCGGACGATTAGCGTAGCAGGATCAGGCGCATGGCGCCCGCAGCTTGCGGGTGAGCGTCATCGGTCAAGAATGCCAGTGCTCAAAAGCGGATCCAGCGGAAAACAAGCGGTCTGCCGCGGCT
>JANOUM010000738.1:0-1592 GCA_031416855.1 Rhodoferax sp.
CCCCGGGTAGCCGGGCCCTGAGTTCCGGCGCGGACGGCGCGCCGCGCAACTGTATCAACACCGTGACGCCATCGGCCGATTGCACGAGCTGCGCATTCAGCCAACGTGCCAGGATGGTGCCGGAATAGTAGGCCAGATCAACCGGCGGCATGGCGCGAGCTGCCGCCACGTCGGCGATAAACGGTTCGAATGCCTCGGCCCGCAGCGGGCCGCCGCGGGTTGCCTCCAGCACCCGGGCGCGCAACACATCCGCCAACGGCAATGCCGCCTGGCGGCTTTTTTGCAGCGCCTGGCTTGCAAGCAGGTCGGTCGGGCTGTCAAAACCGGTCAGCACCTTGGCTGCCACCAGGTTGTCGAGCACCTGGGTCGTGGCTTCGGCGCGTTGCAGCGCGTCTTCCAGGTCAGTCCCGCGCACGGCGATCATCGTGCGCAGGTCGGGCAGGTGCACCGCCTCGCGCAACAGGGCGTCGCGCCGGGTGTCCAGGGCCGAGGCGGAGGACAGGGAGTCGAGGTTGTCCTGCCAGATGTCGCCCTGGCGCTGCGCCAGCAAGACCACACATGCCAGCGCCACCAGCAGCACCGGCCAGCGCCAGGCGCGCATGCGCAGGATCAGCGTCGGCAGCCAGGCAAAGCGGTCTGCCACATCGGCCGGCGCAGTCGGCGGAAGCAGGCCAGGCAGCAGCCAGCGCGTGCAGCCGACCGCGACCAGCAGGCCGACGATGGAAAACAGGCCGAGTTGCTGCAGCCCGGCAAAACCGGAAAAATACATGGCGCCAAAACCGATCAGGGATGTGACGGCCGCCAGGTAGACCTGGCGCCAGAACAAGGGGCTATGGTGGCCATGTTCGTCCGATTGCACGAAGGTATAGATGGCGTAGTCGACCGCTTCCCCGATCAGCGTGACGCCAAATGCCAGCGTGATGCCGTGGATGGTGTTGGTGCTCCAGCCCACCGCGGCAAACCCGGCCAGCGCGCCGGTTGCCACCGGCACTATCGCCAGCGCCAGGAAACGCGGGCTGCGCAGCGCCCACAGCAGCACGGCGGCCACCAGCGCCGCTGCGAGCAGTGCGAGTTGCTCGGCATCGCGGCCGATCGCGTCGTGCGACTGCACATTGAAATAGGCCGCTCCACCAAAACCGATCACCGGACGGGTTTCGCCGGCGGGCCATGCCTGCAGCGCGTCCCCGGCATGCTGCCGCACGGCGCCGATGGTGGCGCGCAGGCGGTCGATCTCGTGGCCGCGCGCGGTGGTTTCCAGCAGCACAATCGCCACGCGGCCGTCCGAACCCAGCCAGACCCCGTCAGCCGACTGTGCAGCGGCCTGCCGCGACGTCTTGCCCAGCAGTTGCAAGGCGCTCAGGGTCGGGTCCGCGCTGGCTATCGGGCGGATTGCCGCGCCACGCACTGACGCCAGTGTTGCTGCCAGCCGCTCGAACGCCTGGGCCAGACCGGTCGGCGAAAAATGCTGCGCATCGATTGCGGGACTCAGCAGGTAGCGCGCGGCGAACAGCCGGTCGCGTTCGGGTTCGAGGCCGTCGAGGTCGCCGTTGCTGACCCATGCCACGGCGGGGTCCGCGGCCAGCCTGACGCGC
>JANOUM010000739.1:0-4149 GCA_031416855.1 Rhodoferax sp.
TTTCATGTGAAAGCATGAGGGCTCAAAATGAATACAAAATCGGTCGCCAAAGTCGATTCCGGCTTCGTGCTTGCCAAGGCCACTGCACGCGCAACTGAACTATTAGGGCTGTCTGGCGCCGCGCTTTCGCGCATCATTGGAATGAGTGAACCCACGATCTCTCGCATCCTCAATGGTGAGCGTGGGCTTGACCCAGAGTCGAAGGAAGGCGAGCTGTCGTTACTCTTGGTTCGGGTGTATCGGTCGCTGGACGCGCTCGTGGGCACCGACGACGTGAAACGCATGGCCTGGATGAAGGGGCACAACAAGGCCCTGGGCGGCGTCCCGATTCAACTCATTGAACGAGCCGATGGCCTGGTTGCCACGCTGAACTACCTCGATGGCATGCGGGCACCTGCATGACCACTGCCGCGTGGAGCACCGCGTGGTTTGATGGTGGGGTGGCCAACAAATCCATGGCCGCCTGGCGCGGCGTGGAGGCGCAGCATGTGGTCTCGACCATGCGGCTGGTCAATACACCTGAAGAGCAAATCGAGTTGGAGCGGCTGCTGGAGGGCAGCAAGCCACGCCTGCCGGCGATGAAGGCGCCGAAGCACTACCTTCTTTCAACACCGTTTCGCTACCGCCCCCAGCACCCCAGCCGCTTCCGTCGCGCAGGCACGCTCGGGCTCTGGTATGGGGCCGAGGACCTTTTCGCAGCCGGTGCCGAGGTGGCCTACTGGCGCCGCCGCTTCATCCTGGATAGTGTGGCCTTGGTCAACACAGACTTGCTGACCGAACACACCTTCTTTCAGGCGCAGGTCGACGGGAGTGCCATCGATTTGATGAATGCGCCTTGGGAGGCTGCGTCCGCGGTATGGACCCACGGCAGCGACTACACAGAAAGCCAGGCGGTGGCCGATGCAGCGCGGGACAAGGGCGTGCAATGGATCTGCTACGAGTCCGTCCGGGCGCCGGGCAAGCGGTGTGCGGCGGTGCTGGACGTAGAGGCGCTGGAGATGGTCGCGCAGGACACCGCGAAGCAAACCTGGCATTGCAAGGCGTCCAGAGAGTCGGTCATGCTGGTCAACGGTCAAGAGCGATACGTGTGGAATTTCTAGCCGGGCTGGTCCGCTGCCTACCAGACCATGTGCGCCGACTCGAGCGAGTTGTCGTATGCCCAGCACCAAGATGCAGGCGGTGGCATGCCGGAGGAGTCTTGACCGCGCCGCCCTCCCATGTAATATTGGCCGGCACCTTGCCCATTTCTAGGCGGAGCCAACGCCCGCCCCCTACTTGAAGAGTTCCACCATGCCCCAACCCTCTGCTGCCATCTTTCATGGCACCATCCCGGCACTGATGACGCCATGCAGCGCGGCCCGCAAGCCGGATTTCGATGCCCTGGTGCGCACCGCCAAGCGCCTGGTTGGCGTCGGCATGAGCGGCGTGGTGTATTGCGGCTCGATGGGCGACTGGCCGCTGCTGAGTGACGAGGAACGCATGGAAGGGGTGGTGCGGCTGGTGGCCGCGGGTGTACCGGTGGTGGTGGGCACCGGGGCGCAGAGCCCGGCACGCGCGGCGGCCCTGGCCGCACATGCCCGGCAGGTGGGCGCCCAGGGTTTGATGGTCATTCCGCGCGTGTTGTCGCGGGGCAGTTCGATCGCGGCGCAGCGCGCACACTTCGAAGGCGTTCTGGAGGCTGGGGGCGACCTGCCGGCCGTGATCTACAACAGCCCCTACTATGGCTACGAGACCAAAGCCGACCTGTTTTTCGACTTGCGCTCGCGCTTCGCGAACCTGGTGGGGTTCAAGGAGTTCGGTGGCGCCGCGTCGCTGAGTTATGCGGCCAACCACATCACCAACCGCGATGACTCGCTCATCCTGATGGTGGGGGTGGACACCCAGGTGGTTCATGGATTCGTGAACTGCGGCGCCGTGGGCGCGATCACTGGCATCGGCAATGCGCTGCCGGCCGAGGTGCTGCACCTGGTGTCCCTGTGCCGCGCCGCCGCCCGGGGAGATCCGGTGGCCGGGCGTCGCGCGCGAGAGCTCGACCAGGCACTGTTCGTGTTGTCGACGTTCGATGAAGGTGTCGACCTGGTGCTGTACTACAAGCACCTGATGGTGCTGGCCGGCCATCCCGAATATGCGTTGCACTTCAATGCCAGCGATGCGTTGTCGGACAGCCAGCGTCGTTATGCCGAAGCGCAGTGGACCAAGTTCAACGCCTGGTACGCGAGCTGGTCTGCCAGCCTTGCCTGACCGTCGCATCACCTTGGAACAGGCTTGCCTGGTCAGCCGGTTCGATTTCACCTCCTCATGCGCTGGCGCCAGCTGCTTCATTTCTGGCGTCGTCCCCTGCCGGTCGAACAGCGCGCCCGGCAACTCATCACTGCGATCGATGCGGGCGGCCTGCCGATGAATGCCGCCATCGTCAATGACATCGCGCGCCAACTCGGCCTGGAGGTATCGCCCAGGGCCCGACTGGAGGACACGATTGTGCGGGTCCGCGCCGCGGTGCGGCGGCTGGGTGGATCGTGACCGACCGGCTTCCGACAGCCACCCCGGCCGCCGTGGGCATGTCGCGCGAGCGGCTCAACCAAGCCCACGCACTGCTGGCAGCGGAGGTGGCCAGCGGCCAGGTGTCAGCCGCGTCGGTCATCGTGGCCCGCCACGGCCAGGTCGTGTTGCATGCCGGGCATGGTGCGCCAGCCGATGCGGTCTACCTGCTGGCGTCGATCTCCAAGCCGGTGAACGCGGTGGCATTGATGTTGCTGGTGGAGCGGGGCCAGGTGTCGCTGGACGACGCCGTGGTGCGCTACCTGCCGGAGTTCGCCGGCGCCGACCGCGCACAGGTCCGGGTGTGTGACCTGCTGACGCACACCTCGGGTCTGCCCGACATGGTTCCGCAAAACCTGGAACTGCGGCGTGCCCATGCGCCCTTGAGCGCATTTGTACAGGCCACGTGCACCACACCGCTGTTGTACCCGCCGCGTAGCGGATTCGGTTACCAGAGCATGGGCACGCTGCTGGCAGGCGAAATCGTTCAGCGCGTGTCCGGGCAGCCGCTGCGCGAGTTTCACCAGCGCGAGATCTTCGCTGTACTCGGCATGCGGCACTCGTCACTGGGACTGGGCGGGCGGCAGATCGCCGACACCGTGTGGTGCCAGTGCGTGGACAGCCCTGACATGGAGCGTTTCGGCCCGAACACGCCCTACTGGCGCGACATGGGCCATCCCTGGGGTGGCATGCATTCCACGGTGACAGACCTGGCGCTGTTGTTGCAGGCGTTTCTGAATGGCGGCCGGCTCAACGGGCGTCAACTGCTGGGTTGTTCCACGGTGGCGCGCATGACGAGCGACCACAACGGCCATGTCGGCAGACCCTGGGGCCTGGGCTGGGGCCTGGCGACCAGCCCGGTCTGGGTCTACTGCGGCGATCTGGTGTCGCCACGCACCTTCGGGCATTCCGGCGCCACTGGCACGGTGGCCTGGGCCGATCCCGACAGCCAGCTGCTGGTGGTCATCCTCACTACGCGCCCGACCGCGCACGACGACGGACGGCTGTTGCGCACGGTGTCGAACGCCATTGCCGCGGCGGTGATCCGATGAAGCCAGCGTTCACGTCACCCGCCGCCCTGCACCCGGTACTTGCGAGGCTGCAGCGGCAGGCCGAGCTGCATCGCGTGGCGGTGGCAGGCACTGACGTCTGCTGGCGCCGGTTTGGCGCGGGCCCGATGCTGGTGCTGCTGCATGGTGGCCATGGCAGCTGGATGCACTGGGCACGCAACATCGAGGCGCTGGCGCAGCACTTTACGGTCTGGGTGTCGGATCTCCCGGGTTATGGTGACTCCGGCGACGTGCCGCCACCGGGCGACCTGGCGACCCTGGTGCAAGCCACGGTGCTGTCGCTGGATGCCCTGGTCGGGGCCGCGACGCCGATACGGCTGGTAGGATTCTCATTCGGCGGCCTGGTGGCCACACAGGTCGCGGCGGCACGTCCGGGTGTGGCGCAACTGGCCCTGCTCGGCAGCGCCGGCCACGGGACAACGCGGCGGCCACACGGCAAGTTGCTGGGCTGGAAGGCCGCCGCCGCATCCGGGGACGCGGCGGCATTGGCCGATGTCATGCGCCACAACCTGGGCGTGCACATGCTGCATGCGCAGGGCGC
>JANOUM010000740.1:0-5747 GCA_031416855.1 Rhodoferax sp.
CACGGTCGCTTCGCCGCTGCGGGGCTTCGCCCCCTCTGCCACGCAGACGACGGTGAATCGCTGCGTCGCCTCGCGCGCCCGGCACACCGCGACGACGGCTTCGAGATCGAACTCGATCTCGGGCAGCAGGATCACGTCCGCGCCCGAAGCCGCCCCCGCCTCAAGCGCGAGCCAGCCGGCGTAGCGGCCCATGGTCTCCACCAGCATCACGCGGCCGTGGCTTTGGCCGGTGGTCTGCACGTTGTCGAGTGCCTCCGTGGCGCGCGCCACGGCGGTGTCGAAGCCGAAGCTGCGGTCGACGCCCGCGATGTCGTTGTCGATGGTCTTCGGCACGCCGATGATCGGCAGCCCCTGTCTGCTGAGCGCATCTGCGATGGCCATCGTGCCGTCGCCGCCAATCGCCACCAGCCCGTCCAGCCCCAACTCGCGGGCATAGACCAGCACGTCGCCGCAGCGATCATGGCCCTGCCAGGCCAGTGGGCTGACGCGGTTGGTGGTGCCCAGCATCGTGCCGCCCAGCGCCACGATGCCGCTGACCGAGCGCCAGTCGAGCGCGCGCACGCGATGTTCGAGCAGGCCCAGAAAACCGTCTTCGATGCCCAGCACCTCGGCGCCGCAGCGATGGATCAGCGACTTCGTCACCGCGCGGATCACGGCATTGCTTCCAGGCGCGTCGCCACCGCCGGTGAGCACGCCTACACGCATGGCACCGCGCTCGAATCGACTCGTTTCGCATCCATGCGCTCCGTTCGCGGAGCTTGCAGCGCCGGGGTGAGTCTGTTCATGGCATCAATGGTGGCGCCGGTGGCCAGCGTAAGAAACGCGCCGGCCCGCATGATCGCCAGGGCCAGCACCCCGGTCATGGCGATGGCGACCCGGGTGCGCATCGACTTCAGCTCCTGCTCGGGCGACTCGAAGGTGCGCTGGCAGCCAGCGCTACAGAAGTAATAGCTTCGTCCGCCGCGCTCGCTGCGCAAGGCGTTGGCCTTGTCCACCAACATGCCGCAGATCAGGTCTTTGGCCTGGCCGGTGGCGCCGCTTTCCTCGACGCGCCAGCCGCTCCGGTTTTCAATACATCTGGATTTCGTCATTGAGGATTGCCTCTGTCACCCGCCGGATGTCGGCCAGCCCTGCATCCGCGACTTCCGTAGCCTGCGCGCGCATCGCAGCAGTCAGGCCCCCGGGGACGTGAATCTCGATGCCAGCAAGCTCGGGCCGGTCGAACGGCTCGCCGATCGAGGACAGCAACTGCACGCTGACCTCCTCGACCCCCTCGACCTTGGCGTGGATATCGCGCGCAATCAACGTCGCCAGCACGTTGTAGAGCTTGCCGACATGCGACACCGGGTTCTTGCCTGCCGCCGCTTCGAGCGACATGGCGCGTCCCGGCGTGATCAGGCCACTAACGCGGTTGCCGCGGCCCACCTGGCCGTCGTCGCCCATCTCGCCGCTCATCCCGGTCACCGTCAGATGCAGGCTCGATTCGTCCTGCGCTTGCGGGTCGTCAAGCCGGTTGATGCGCAGCAGCACGCACCCAGCGAAGGACGCCGACAGACGCTCCTGCATCGCCTGCTTCAACGCGAAGTAGTGCGCGACGCCCTCAACATGCCGGTCGATGAAGGCGAGCGCGAGCGTCAGCGCAGACCTTTCGCCGACGCGCCACCCCATGATCTTGAAATCAGCGCCAGCGGCGGGAAACTCGTGCTGGAAATCCGCTGAGCGAATCGCTCCGGCGAGGTCCAACACCATGCGTTCAAGCTTTGAGTAGGGCGCAAAGCCGGTGCCGAACGAGGTGTCGTTGGCGCGCGGCATCGCAGCGCCGGGTGCGAAGACCTGCTGCAGGCTTGCGCTGGTGGAGCCGATCTGCGCGCTGACCGTGTCCGCAGCCGCGTCAAAGCCGATGCTGGCGCGCAGATAGGTACATGCCGCCTCGACGACGATCTGGTCGGCACTGTCACCAGCGCCCATTGTGGTGGCGCGTCCACAGATGAGAAAACGCATCGGTTGCAGAATCCGCCCGCCACCAAAACGCGGCTCGCTGCGGCCTGCAAGCAGCAGGCCCTTGTCCAGGTTGTGATGCAGCACGCGGCCGAATTCGCGCAGATAGCGTTGCGACAGGGCGCGCGAGGCGGCCTCGCAGACGCCGTCGGTAAGGGTGTCGGGATGTCCGATGCCCTTGTGTTCGCAAATCTCGAACTCGCGCGATCCCACGGGCTGCGAGTACGCGCTCTGGACGTTGATGTTGCGTGTCATGCCCGTCTGCCCCGAAGCCGTCACTCATTCCACCGCTGGCTGCCGGCGCCTGAGCAACAACCCAGTCAGGCCGAGGAACAGCAGGGAGCCGAATCCCCAGACCCAGGCATAGCCGATCATGTCGCCCCAGGGCGCGAGCGCGTAGGTCAGGGCCAGCAGGGCCCAGACCACCGCGATGGGAAAGGTCAAGAACAAGTCTTCGTTCATTTTTCACTCCTGCGTTCAATGGCCGCCAGCGCCGACGGCGGTGATGGGCAAGCCCCGCATCAACTCGAATGCCAACGCGCTGAAGGCATACATCGCGACGACGATCGCCAGCACCGATAGCGGCCCGACCCAGGCGCTGGTACTTGGCGGCAGCGCATTGCCGCCCCAGGCCAAGGGCATCGGGCCGACCACCCGGCCCCGATCACGCGTCGGCCACAGGGAGACCGCCAGGGCGGCGGCGAACAGGCCCAGCGCCAGCGCCATGAGCGTGCCGCCGACGCCGACGGCGGCCATCAGGCCCTGCCAAAGCGCTGGCGCCTGGCCCTGGTAGGCAACGTTGATCACGCGCCGCGGCACGCCCAGATAGCCGGCCGCAATGCCTGCGACCCCGAACACGAGCAGGCCGACGAATGCCAGCCAGGGCATCCAGCGCAGCAGACAGGGCCGCCAGAGGGCACGCCCGCCGATGGCGGGCAAGACCACGGCCAGTGCCGCGAGCAGCGTCAGGCTGACCGTCCCGACGGTGAAGAAGTGGAAGTAGCCGGGGACGAAGAAGGTATCCGACAACAGCGGGGCGAGCTCGCCTTGAATCAGCACAAAGGCGAACACCAGGCCCAGGCCCATGCTCAGCACGGCCACGCCGATGGCGGCCATCGCCGGGTGGCGCCAGGGCAGCAGGCGGATCCAGCCGAACAGGCCGCGGCCGCCGTGCTGGCGCGCGTGGACTTCGAGCGAGGCGACGATGATCAGGAACGCCGTCAGCGTCGGCACGCTGACGAACAGCGACAGCAGCGAGCCCGCCACCCGCACGACGCCGGGCAGGTCGGGCTCGAGGAACATGTGGTACAGCGAGGTCGGCGGCACAAACACCAGGTACATCGAGAACACGATCTTCGAGAAGCGTTCGCCGAAGATCGACTTGACGCCGGTCAGCACATGCATCAGCAGGTACCACAGGATCACCGTGGCCATCAGCGGCAGGTAGTGCATGTTGTGGAACACGATGTGCCAACTGGTGCCCTGGCTGGCCGGGAAGGGCCCGAGCCCCAGCGGCCACAGCACACTGGGCACGAAGGCATACAGCGCGGCAAAGCCGGTCACGATCAGGAAGCCAGCCCAGACGAACAGCGCATAGCCCGGCGCGCTCAGGCGCTCTTGCTGGCCTTGCCAGCGCGGCAGCAACAAGGTGGCGATCACGCAGACCGGCAGCAGCATCAGGCCCAGGCCGAGCAGCACGTAGCCCGTGCTGAACACGGACAGCGCCATCGGGTCGTCGACGGCCAATTCCGGCGCGCCGTTGTAGAGCAGCGGCGTTCCCATCTGCGCACCGACCATGCTGACGCCGAAGCCGCCTAGCATCAGCGCAAAGCCAACCCAGGCCAGGCGCCGCCAGACCAGGGTGCGGCCGTTCTCGGTCGCCGAAAATGCCAGTAGCAGTGCCGCCTGGGCCACGAACAGCCAATAGAAAAAGATGCTGACACCGTGCACGGTCAGGAAACGGTAGCCGGTGCTCGGGACCATGTCCACGAAGCCGGCGCGGGCCAGTGCGGTGGCCAGCCCACCGAGGATGCCGACCAGCAGCGCCACCATCGCGACCGCGGCCATGCTCCTGAGCAGCCGGTGGTCGGCATGGGGCAGTGCGGCAAGCCGCTGCAGATAGCCCGGAGCAGAGAGTTCAGCCATGCTCATGCCACCTCGATCGTGGCCTGCATCATGTCGTGTCCCGCACCGCAGTAGAGCGTGCAGATCATCAGATAGCGGCCGGGTTGGTGAAACGTCATCTCGGTTTCGGTGAGCCGGCCGGGACGCAGGCGCATCATCCTTGCGCCCTGACCGAACTGGATCGAGGCGCCGTGCGAGGCATCGAGCGCCATCATGTGGAACCGGTAGGGCTGGCCGGCATCCAGGCGCAGTGCGTTGGGCAGGTAGTAGTACCTGCCGGCGCTCATCAGGACGTCCATCGCCAAGCCGTCGGCCGCAGGCGCAGCAGAGTCGCCATGGCCTTCGCGCCCGCTCGCGCCATGGCCCATGCTGGCGTGGATGTCCGCCTGGCCTGCGTTGACGTCGCTGCCAACTGCTGCCTGCGTCATCAGGCGGCGCGGGTGGACGCGGCCATCGGGCAGGCGGTAGCGCTCGATGAACTCGTCCGTCATGCGCCTGAACTCTTGCGGACCTGGTCCGGTCATCGGGGCGCCGTGGCCGCCACCGGCGCCGCCAGCCGCGGCATGATCGCCTTTGCCTGCCCCTTTGGCATGTTCGCCGGCGGCCTCGTCGTGCTTGCCGTCGAGTCCGAGCAGTGCCAGCGGCCCCGGCGCGGCGCCGTAGGCCGCCCACAGCCCATACAGGCCGATACCGCCAAAGCCGGTGGCGGCAACAAAGGCGCGCCGCGTTGTGAGGTGTGTTTTGATGGACATGGTGTGCCCTGCTTGATATCAGTGTTGTGCTCGCGAAGAAAGCGCTCTGGATGCTGATCTGGCGTGTCATCAGATTTGAGCGACCGAGGGCGTCAAGTGCCGCGTCGCGCTGCGCCGGCTTGCCAACCACCCAGCCCAGGCCATGACGGCAGCGCCAACAATGAAAGGCGCCGCCGCGGCACCCGCGTACAACATGCCGGTGGCGCCAGCCGCCAGGGCCTGTCCGGCATTCGCGGCGGCCGTTTGCTGACCCAGCGCGAGCCCCTGGCGGCTTCCAGCCGCCGCCGAGACCCGAGCCGCCAGCGCCGGTATCAGGATGCCGATGCCGGCCCCGCCCAGCGCCACGGCTGAGCCGATCCGCCATGTCTCGTCGGCGCCAGGCAGCAGCGCAAGGCTGGCGGCCAGGCCCAGAAAAGCCGCAACCAGCAAGGGGCGCTCGCCGAAGCGCCGTTCAAGCCAGGGATAGGCCCCGGCCTGCACCGCAATCATCACCAGGCTGCAAAGCGCGAAATAGGCGCTGACGCCGCGCACGCCAAACGACAGCGCTTGTGTGCCAATCAAGGTGATGCCAACCTCGATGACCGTGATGCCGAACACGGCCAGGCCCGTCAGGAGCAATGCGCCATGAATCGCTGGCCGGTCTTCGGTGGCCGCTGCAACCGCCGCTTGCGCGCGTGGCCGGTTCAAGCCCGGCAAGGCTGCCAGCGCAGCTGCGGCGAGCAGGCTGATGACAGCCACCACGAGGAACGGCGAATCGGGCATCAACCAAGCGCCCAGGCGCATGCCAGCCGGCGGCGCGATGACCATGCTCGAAAGCACGCTTCCTACCGCCGGCCCGGCCAGGAAGCCGGTTGCCGTGGCGGCCGCCACGGC
>JANOUM010000741.1:0-2477 GCA_031416855.1 Rhodoferax sp.
GCGACCTGGCCGATGTCGCCGTCAAGCAGACCCGCGAGGCCGAGAAGGTCAAGGTCCGGGCGCGCGCGGCCGACGCCGCCGAGGAGCGGATCCTCGACGTGCTGGTGCCGCCGCCGCGCAGCGAGTCGAGCATCACGCGCACCATCGAGACGCCGGAAAACACCGCCCGGCAGGTGTTTCGCAAGAAGCTGCGCGAAGGGCTGCTTGACGACCGGGAGATCGAACTTGACGTAGCCGAGGCGAAACCCCAGCTGGAGATCATGGGTCCTGCCGGCATGGAGGAAATGACCGAGCAGTTGCGCGGCATGTTTGGCCAGATGGGCCAGCAAAAGCGCCAGACACGCAAGCTGCGCATCGGCGACGCACTGAAACTGGTGCAGGACGAAGAAGCCGCCAAACTCGTCAACGAGGACGACATCAGGGCCCAGGCGCTGCACGCCGCCGAACAAAACGGCATCGTCTTCATCGACGAGATCGACAAGGTCACATCGCGCTCCGAAGGCAGCTCCGCGGAGGTATCGCGCCAGGGGGTGCAGCGCGACCTGCTGCCACTGGTGGAGGGCACCACCGTGTCCACCAAGTACGGCATGATCCGCACCGACCACATTCTGTTCATCGCGTCCGGTGCGTTTCACCTGAGCAAGCCCAGCGACCTGATCCCGGAACTGCAGGGGCGGTTTCCGATCCGGGTCGAATTGCAGTCGCTCTCGGTACAGGATTTCGAGTCCATCCTCACCCAGACCCATGCGTCCCTGGTCAAGCAGTACCAGGCCCTGCTGGCGACCGAGAATGTCAACGTGGTGTTCGAGGCCGGTGGTGTGACGCGCCTGGCGCAGATCGCCTTCGACGTCAACGAACGCACCGAAAACATCGGCGCGCGCCGCCTGTCGACCGTGATGGAACGCCTGCTTGATGAGGTCAGTTTCGATGCCACCAAACTCGGCGGTCAAACGGTGGTGGTTGATGCGTCGTATGTCGATGGCCGGCTGGCGGAACTCAGCCAGGACGAAGACCTGTCCCGCTACATCCTGTAAGGGAGACGGGAATTGCAGAAGTACCACCTTTCTCCGCCTGTCATTGCGGACTCGATCCGCAATCCATGGCTCCAACTGCACTGGATGCCGGGTCAAGCCCGGCATGACAGTGGGATATTGGCAATTTCCGTCTCCCTAAAGCGTACCGGCGTGCGACCGCCGGATCGCTTCAAGCATCACTTTCAAAAGTGCTTCTAAGTCCTTAATTTAGAACGTTTTTTGACCTCTATTTGGGTCAAAAATAGCTTCTAAGTCATTGATTTCATTGGAATAATTTGTTGCGACGGCAGTTGCAAGCCTTGCATTTGCTGCTACAGTGCAAAAAAGTGCAATTTAGTGGTATTCCGTGCCAAACGGGGCCATTTCGAGGCAAATTCCAATCTCCGAGGGTATTCTGTCGTGTTTCAAGGGGCTTCGTCTCTCAGTCTGGATGCCAAGGGTCGCCTGTCGGTGCCGACACGGCACCGTGACGCCCTGGGCGGGCCGAATGGCGGCCAGCTGACGATCACCCGGCACCCGCACGGCTGCCTGATGCTGTTCCCACGCGCCGAATGGGAGACCTTCCGCGAGCGTGTCGCGGCGTTGCCGATGTCGGCGCAATGGTGGAAACGCATCTTTCTGGGCAACGCCATGGACGTGGACATGGACGGCACGGGTCGTGTGCTGGTGTCACCGGAACTGCGCCAGGCTGCGAGCATCACACGCGACTCCATGCTGCTGGGCATGGGCAAGCACCTGGAGTTGTGGGACAAGACGCTGTACGAAACCCTGGAAGCCAAGGCCATGCAGGCTGACATGCCCGATGTCTTCAAGGAATTTTCCTTTTGAAAGTCAAGCGTGAACAGTGGCTGGACCCATACAACCGTTTTGCTGGACGAAGCGGTCGATGCCATGCTGGGAGCGGTACCCGCGACCGGCGGCACGCCCCCCGACCGCACCTTTGTGGACGGCACGTTTGGTCGCGGCGGGCACGCGCGGCAGCTGTTGTCGCGCATGGGCCCGGCGGATCGGCTGCTGGCGTTCGACAAGGACACCGCGGCGATTGCCAGTGCGGCCACGATCAGCGACCCGCGTTTCAGCATCCGGCACCAGGGCTTCGAGCATCTGTCCGAACTGGGAGCGCACGCGGCCACCGCCATCCTGCTGGACCTGGGCATCAGTTCGCCCCAAATAGACGATGCATCGCGGGGATTCAGTTTCCGGTTCGAAGGCCCGCTGGACATGCGCATGGACAACACCCGCGGCCACAGCGTGGCGCAGTGGCTGGAAAGCGCGCCCGCCAGCTTGATTGCGGAGGTGATTCGTGACTATGGTGAGGAACGGTTTGCTGGCGCCATTGCAAAGGCGATTGTTGCTCGCCGACAGGAACGGGGCCCAATTTCAACCACCACCGAGCTGGCCCAGCTCGTGGCTGACACGGTCAAAACCCGCGAGCCGGGCCAG
>JANOUM010000742.1:0-5767 GCA_031416855.1 Rhodoferax sp.
GATGACGGCTTTGGTGGGCCGCACCCAGGATGAACACCATCTGCTGGCCGAAGGCCGTGCCGGCCTGACACACCTGCTCGCGCGTGACGACTGGTTGCCCGGGGCATTCGCCACGCCCCGTGTCGACCGGTATGCGCAGTACCTGTTGCACGCCGATCCGCTGGAGCGGTTTTCGGTCGTCAGTTTTGTGTGGGGCCCAGGCCAGCGTACGCCGGTGCACGACCACACGGTGTGGGGCCTGGTCGGGGTGTTGCGCGGTGCCGAGGCCTGCGAGGAGTATGCGCTGCAGCAGGGCATGCCGGTGCCGACCGGCCGGCGCCACGTGATGCAGCGCGGCGACATCGACGCCGTGTCGCCCACGGTTGGCGACTGGCACCGTGTGAGCCATGCCGGGGGTGCGCACGCTACGGTGAGCATCCACGTCTATGGCGCCAACATCGGCGCGGTGGCGCGGCACCGGCAGGCCGACACCGGCGCACTGCTCGATTTCGTTTCGGGTTACGACAACGTGGTGGTTCCCAATCTGTGGGACCGCTCGGCGGCGGTGCGTGCGGCGGCGGCGGCCCGATGCTGATCGCCGCTCATGATGCGGGCGTCGCCACGCTGACGCTGGACCGGCCGGAACTCGGCAATGCACTCGGCCCGGCGCTGGTCGAGGCCCTGATTGCCGAAACCTCCCGGGCAGTGCAGGACGATGCGCTCCACACGCTGGTGCTGCGCGCCAACGGAAGGCACTTCTGCACCGGTCTCGATCTGTCCGGGCTCGAATCCCTGTCCGGCGGCGATCTGCTGTTGCGCCTGGTGCGCGTCGAGACGCTGTTGTCGATGTGGTGGCACGCGCCGCTGCGCACCGTGGCGCTTGCACAGGGCCGCACCTGGGGTGCCGGTGCCGACCTGTTCGCCGTGTGCGAGCAGCGCGTGGCCGCCGTGGGCACGACGTTCCGTTTTCCCGGTGCGCAGTTCGGCATCGTGCTGGGGACGCGCCGACTTGCACAACGCATCGGTGTCGATGCCGCACGGCGACTGGTGCTTGAAGGCGGCGAGTTCGACACCGCGCAGGCGCATGCAGCCGGTCTGGTGAGTGCGGTGGGAACGACGCCCCCATCGGGTGAACCGGTGGTGCAGGGCCGCACAGCGGGGGCCATCCGCGCGGCGTCGCGCGCCGACTTGCGCGATGCCGACCTGGCCGCACTGGTGCGTTCTGCCGCCGAACCCGGTCTGGTGGCACGCATCACGGGCTACCGTGCAAGGCAGTTGGCACGGCGCTGACGCGCGTCGACCACCCAGCAGGCGCCAACTGACGGGGGGGACGACCGCGATCGGGCTCAGCCGGCGCGATGTGCCTCACCCACGCAATGCGGCCACGACGGCGGCGTAGCAATCTTCCGCCGGAACCGCCCAGCTCCCGCTGGCCTGGGGCAGGGCGCTGAACTGGGCGATCACCAGTCGGTGCCGGGGATGCACGTACAACTGCTGGCCGAAGATGCCGATGGCACGAAAGGCCCCCCGATGCACCGCACCCGTGGCGTCGGGCAGCGGCCACCACATGTAGCCGTAGGGCAGCTGGTGGCCGGCGGGCAGCTGGTCCCGGCTGGCTGCCGCCACCCACCCGTCGGGCAGCACCTGGCAGCCGCCAGCCACCCCTCCTGCCAGCATGAAAAGCCCGAAGCGCGCGAAGTCGCGCAGCCGCGCGCTCAAACCGCTACCCGCCACTTCGAGGCCGTCCGGCGACTCCAGCCACCAGCTGGCATCCGCCTCCATGCCGAACGGCGCCCATATCCGCTCTGACAGGTAGTGCGCCACGGGTGCCCCGATGGCCTGGCGCAGCACGGCACCCACCACATGGGTTTCCCCGGTGCTGTAGTTGAAAGTGGTGCCCGGCGTGTGGGCACGCGGCAGGCGCGCCATCAGCCGCAGGATGGCGCCGGGCTGCTGGCCGAGCTGCGCATCGAGCATGCGCCGGCGGTCGGACGCCGGGTCGGCATAGGTCTCGTTCCAGCGCACGCCCGACGTCATCGTCAGCAGCTGACGCAGGCGCACGTCCTCGTAGGCCGACCCGCGCAACTGCGGCACGTAGCGCGTGACGGTTTCATCCAGCGAGCCGATCAGGCCGTCGTGGATGGCTGCGCCGACCAGTGTGGTGCTGATCGACTTGGCCATCGACATCGAGGTCCAGCGGCTTTTCGCGGTGTTGCCCAGGCCGTGGTGCTCGAAGCGCACCTGCCCGTCCTGGATGACCAGCAGGCCGCTGACACGGTTCAGCGCGAGGTAGCCAGGCAGGTCGCAGTGCCGTCCGCCCGAGTTGAATGCCAGATCCGGCCAGGCTCGCGTGCTGTCTGGCAGCGGGAACGGGTGCAGACCACAGGCCACCGTGCGGGAGGGGAACAGCCGCTCGACCTGGCGCAGGGTCTGCACCTGGAGTTCGGGCGCCAAGGCGCCGTCGTACAGACGGCGCACATCGCCGACCGGATCAGGCGCTTCTTCCATGGCGTGTGCCGCTGCGCTCCCGCTCAGGGGGTGGCCTTGCCGAGCATGCGGTCGGAGATGATCTTGAGCTGGATCTCCGAAGTGCCTTCGAAAATTCTGGTCAGCCGCGCGTCGCGCCAGTAGCGCTCCACCGCGTGGTGGGTGGTGTAACCGGCGCCACCCAGGATCTGCATTGCCTCGCTGCAGACGCGCTCCGACATCTCGGAGGCGAACAGCTTGGTCATGGCGGCTTCGGTGTCGCAGCGCTGCCCCTGGTCGATCTGCGTGCAGACGTGGTAGTTGAGCTGGCGCGCGGCTTCGATCCCTGTGGCCATCTGCGCCAGCTTGAAGCGGATCGCCTGGAAGTTGGCGATCGGCTGGTCGAACTGCACCCGCTCGCGGGCGTAACGTGTGGCGTCCTCCAGGGCGCCGCGGGCCAGGCCGATGGAGCGCGCGGCGGTGTGCGCGCGGTAGCTCTCCAGGCCACGCGAAAACGCCGCGAATGCCGTGCCCTCGGTGCCGATCAGGGCCTGCGCCGGTACGCGCAGGTGGTCGAAGGCCAGGTCCCAGGTCTTCCAGCCGAAGTAGCCGATCTTGGGAATCGCGGAGCCTGCCAAGCCGGGTGGGAAATCACCCCGGGGTTTGTCGATCAGGAAGGCACTGATGCCCGCATGTTTGCGTTTCGGGTCGACCTGCAGGCCGGTGCGCGCGAGCAGGAAAATGAAGTCGGCGCCGTCGGCAAACGTGCACCAGGTCTTGTTGCCGGTGATGACCCAGCCGTCGCCCTCGCGGCGCGCTCGGCAGGACACATTGGCCAGGTCCGATCCGGTTTCCGGCTCCGACAGCGCCAGGGCGCCGAGGTACTCGCCGCGCGCCACCCGCGGCATGATCGCGCCGCGCTGCTCGGGGGTGAACAATTGCGAACCCATGAAGGTGTTGCCGCGCGCGATGATCGAACCCACGCTCATCCAGGCGCGGGACAGCTCCTCGGCCACTAGGCAGTATTCGAAGCAGCCCAGCCCGAGCCCGCCGTGCTCCTCGGCGATCGTGATGCCGAAGTAGCCCAGTTCGGCGAGCTTGTCGATCAGGCTGCGCGGCATGTCAGCCTTCTGCGGGTCCAGCCGGTTGGCCAGTGGAAGCACCTCGTTCATGGCGAATGTGTGGGCGGCGTCACGCAGCATGCGGCGCTCCGGCGTCATGTAACCTGTGGTCTGTGGGTCGTTCATCGGGGGCGGGTCTCCAGTGCCGGTGCGGGCCCGTTTCAGGGGGGCGGGCGTTTCATTATCAGCGGCGCCCTGCCGCCGCGTGGACACCAGGAGTGATTGAAATTGAACTACCCCTTGCTTCGGAATCTGCGTGTGATCGAGAGTTCGGCCTTCGTTGCCGCGCCCCTGGCGGGCATGGCACTGGCCCAGTTCGGCGCCGACGTGGTGCGGGTCGACCTGATCGGCGGCGGCATCGACTATGGCCGCCTGCCGATGGCACCGGGCGGGCGCAGCCTGTACTGGACCGGCCTGAACAAGCACAAGCGCTCGATCGCGATCGACATCCGGCGCCCCGAAGGGCGCGAGTTGCTGCGTGCGCTGGTCACCGCACCGGGGCCGCAGGGGGGTGTGTTGCTGACCAACATCGGCACGCCCTGGTTGTCGCACGCGTCGCTGGCCGCGCAGCGCGCCGACCTGATCTCCTGCACGATCACCGGAAATGGCGACGGCTCCTCGGCGCTGGACTACACCGTGAATGCCGCCACCGGCTTCCCGGCCATGACCGGCGGCGGTTCGGTGGAGGCGCCGGTCAACCATGTCTTGCCGGCCTGGGACATCGCCTGCGCCTACCAGGCCGCATTTGCCGTCACCGCAGCCGTCGTGCAGCGGCGCGAGACCGGCGCGGGGGCAGAACTTCGGCTGGCGTTGTCGGATGTGGCGTTTTCGACGCTGGCCAACCTGGGCATGCTGGCCGAGGCGGAGCTTCTTGGCCAGGACCGAGCGCCGCTGGGCAACCACATCTACGGCGCGTTCGGGCGCGATTTCGGCACGCTGGACGGCCAACGCATCATGGTGGCCGGCGTGTCCGCGAGCCAGTGGGCCGGCCTGTGTGCCGCCTGCGAGCTGGGCTCGGTCGCCACCGCCATGGATGAGGCCACCCGTTTTGCCGCGCGCGAAGTGATTGCCGCAAGCGTCGCAGACTGGTGTGCCCGCCGGCCGCTGGCCGAGATCGAGCGCGTATTCGCGCAGCACAAGGTGTGCTGGGGGCTGTACCGCACGGTCACCGACCTGCTGGCCAACGACCCCCGCGTGTCCACCCGCAATCCGGTCTTCGAGCAGATCGATACGCCGGGCGTGGGCACCCACCGCACGGCCGGCTCACCAGTCCGCATCGCGGGCGTGGCGCGCTCTGCCACGCCGCCCGCCCCTTGGCTGGGGCAGCATACCGAGGCGGTTCTGTCCGAGGTGCTGGGCCTGGGCAGCGCGGCGATCGGCCAACTTTTCGACGCCGGGGTGGTGGCCGGCCCGGAGCGCGACCCTTATCGACAGCCAAGCCATTGAGGCCTCCCAGCGGGCTCCAGGCGACCGCACAGAGGCTGAGAAGATTTCGTAGCGCGCAGTAGGAAGATTCTCGGCTTCTCAGGCTGGCTGCATCTCGCCGCCTAGGGCTTCCAGCAGGTCGGGGATCAACCCGCTGAGTTCGCCGGTGGCGATGGCGGCATCGGTGTCGAAACCGCTGTCCTTGGCGTCGGCCGTGGGAGACACCGGCGCGCCCTCCAGCACCACATCGAGAAAGACCAGTTTCTTGATCTGCAAAGCCTCGGTCAGCACGAACGAGACCCGGTCGTTCCAGGTCAGGGCCAGGCGCGTGGGCAACTTGCCCATGGCGATGTGGGCGCGGACTTCGTCGGTGTCCAGCGCATGCCGGGTGTAACGCACGACGGCCTTGGATTCGTCCGGGGCCTTGAGCTCGCACTCCCGGTCGACGCTGAATCCGCGCGGTGCCTCCTGCGACTCCAGCCAGTGCGCCATCGCCACCGCCGGCGAGGTCTGGGTGTCGAGCAGTTGCACCACCAGGCCATCGATCGCCTTGACCAGCGCGGTCATGAGTTCGTCGGCACGCGCCTGGGTGCCGGTGTCAAGCACCAGCAGGCGCGCTTTCGGGTTGATCCAGACGTTGGTGGACCCCTGTTTCGTGAAGGCCATCGGCAGCAGTGTCATGCGGGCGTCTTCGCGCAAGTCGCGAATTTCCTTGCGCCCGGGCTTGCGTCCGGTGTTGGTTTCGATCTGCTTGACCTGCTCCTCGACTTTGCGCT